>JBNKEN010000452.1:0-3333 GCA_050288805.1 Pseudoalteromonas sp. | reverse complement strand
CATCACCATCTTGGTCTTGTTCTCAGAACCGCCGCCCTTGGCCGCGATCATTACTTCCACTTCGCCGCCCGGCACCAGGTCGATGTGCACCACGGAAGGCGTGTTGTCTTTGGTATTTTTACGGGCGCCGGCCGGATCGGCCACGATAGAGGCGCGCAGCGGGTTGTCAGGGTTGGTGTAGGCGCGACGCGTGCCTTCGTCGACCATCTGCTGCACCGTCATGTCGGTCTTGTCCCATTTAACGTCCATACCCACCTTGACGAAGCAGGTAACGATGCCGGTATCCTGACAAAGAGGACGATGACCTTCGGCCGACATGCGCGAGTTGATCAGGATTTGCGCGATGGCGTCCTTCGCTGCCTTGTTTTGTTCTTTGTTGTAGGCCTTTTCCAACGCCTGGACGAAATCGAGAGGGTGATAGAATGAAATATATTGCAACGCATCTTCGATGCTGTCGATAAAGTCTTGCTGACGAATCGTGCTCATGTCTGTTCCTGTTAGTTACCGGGGCGCGCCCTTGGCCTGGCGCCCGAATTGCTCGTGTAAACGGTCCAACTATGATACCCTCCCTGCCCGTTTCGGGCTAGTTCTTCGAGTTGAAGTAAATGAAAAATGACCAGTTAACCTGCATTCGTTTAGATTTGACACAGGGCAGCGTCGACCTGTTCGACCATTTTGCCGCCTTCCCCAGGGCCATTTTGCTCGACTCCGCCAGCGCCGATCACCCCAACAGCCGCTATCACCTGATTGCAATCAATCCCCTGCATTGGCTCGAGGCCAAGGGCGGCGAATGCTTCTTGGATGGCGAAAAGAGCCCGGTTTCTCCGTTTACCCTGATAAAGCAAAAACTGACACAACTCAGCAGCGCCAAGGCACCGTTCGAGCTGCCCTTTAACGGCGGCTGGCTCGGTTATTTCGGCTACGATCTCGGGCGTTATATCGAAAGCATACCAACCCTGGCTGAAAGCGATATTGCGCTGCCTGATATGGCCATCGGCCTCTACCCGGACGCCCTTATTTTCGACAAACGGGAAAACGCCTGGTTCTACATCGCCCAGCCGGGGTGCGATCGCCTCGACAGCTACCTGGCGGCAATTGATTCAACACCATCTCATGCCCCCTTTGCCCTTGCCGGCGAGTGGCAGTCGAACATGACACGGGACGAATACGGCGAGAAATTTGCCCGGGTTCAGGAATACCTGCTCTGTGGTGACTGCTACCAGATCAACCTGGCCCAGCGTTTCAGCGCCCGCTTCAGCGGCAGCCCCTGGCGCGCATACCAAACCCTGCGCGAAGCCAACCAGGCGCCGTTTTCGGCCTTTATTTCCCTTGGTGACGAGGCCGTGGTGTCTATTTCGCCCGAGCGTTTTATCGAGGTCAAGGGCGACCGGGTCGAAACCAAACCCATCAAGGGCACCCTGCCGCGCCTTGCGGACCCGGAACAAGATCGCCGGCAGGCCGAACGCCTGGCGCAATCACCCAAGGACAGGGCGGAAAACGTGATGATTGTCGATTTACTGAGAAACGACCTCGGCAAGGTGGCAAAACCCGGCTCGGTCGACGTACCCAGCCTGTTTGCCGTAGAGAGCTTCCCGGCGGTCCATCACCTGGTCAGTACCGTCACCGCGACCCTGGCCGAGGGCAAGAGCGCCGTCGACCAGCTTGAGGCGGCGTTTCCCGGCGGCTCGATCACCGGGGCGCCGAAGATCCGCGCGATGGAAATTATCGAAGAACTGGAACCCCATCGCCGCAGCGTGTACTGCGGCTCCATCGGTTATCTCAGCGGCTGCGGCAATATGGACACCAGCATCACCATTCGCACCCTGGTGTGTGAAAAAAACCGCATTCACTGCTGGGCCGGCGGCGGCGTGGTGGCCGATTCCAAGGTAGACATGGAGTACCAGGAAACGTACGATAAGGTAAACAAGATTTTACCGCTACTTCAGTGAACAGCCAGCAGATCCGCCAACGCTTTCAACTCTTTCGCCCCGAGGCCGGATTAACCCTGTCCGCATCGCCGCGCAGCAGCGCCGTGGTGTTGCCGCTGATAGACAAGGGCAACACCGCCCATGTACTGCTGTGCAAACGCCCCCTCCACCTCAAGCACCATCCGGGCGAGATCTGCCTGCCCGGCGGAACCCGGGATCCGGGCGACCTCTCCCTCGTCCATACGGCGCTTCGCGAGCTCGACGAAGAGCTGGCCATCGCAAGCAGCCAGATCGAGCTCATCGGCACGCTGCCCGAGTTCAGCACCCTGACCGGCTTTACCATTTCCCCCTTTGTCGGCATTTTGGCATCGGATACCCGCTGGCAGGCGTCTCCCGATGAGGTCGAGGAAGCGTTTTTGCTGCCCGTCAACGTGCTCGCCAATGAGCAAAACTGGCTCGAATTTGAGGTTTTCCGGCGCGGCAGAAACATCACATTGACGGGATTTCATACCCCGTACGGCCTGCTCTGGGGCGCCACCGCCCGAATCATTCGCAACTTTACCCGCCAACTTGCCCTACCAGTTTGATCACACCCTAAAATCAACCCGGTAACGGGTTACATGGCATAAAATTAAAGATATGATGTGCCTCCGTTCACAGGTAAGTTTGAGTAATTAATTATGATGATCAGTGCATTCGATATGTTCAGCATCGGCATCGGGCCTTCGTCCTCCCATACGGTGGGACCCATGCGGGCATCTCGTCTTTTCGTCAAGGCTCTGGAAGACAAGGACCTGATCGAAAAGGTCACGGATGTAAAAGTTGAACTGTTCGGTTCGCTCGGCCAAACGGGCATCGGCCACGGTTCGGGCAAGGCAGTAATTTTGGGATTGGCAGGCTATGACCCGGAAACCATCGATGCTGACAAGGTGCCGGACATTCTGGAAAAGATTGAAAACGAACAGGTCATTTACCTGAACCAGCATCATAAGACCCGCTTCCCGAAGCAGGGCGCCATCGTTTTCCACCGCCGTAAAACCTTGCCCAAGCATTCTAACGCCATGGAGATCATCGCGTTTGCCGGCGAGGAAGTGGTACACAGTCAGGTTTATTATTCCATCGGCGGCGGTTTTATCGTCACCGACCAGGATTTCGAAAAAGAAAAACAGGCGGCCATCGAACTGCGTGAAGAAAACCCGGTTCCCTATCCCTTCAACAACGCCAAGGAGTTACTGGATCTCTGTAAGGAATCCGGACTCAGCGTGTCGTCATTGATGATGCAGAATGAAAAAACCCTGCGCAGCGAAGACGCCATCAAGGATGAGCTGTTCCATATCTGGGAAGTCATGAAGGCCTGTATCGAGCGCGGCATGCGTACCGAGGGCATTTTGCCCGGTGGCCTTAA
>JBNKEN010000451.1:0-5907 GCA_050288805.1 Pseudoalteromonas sp. | reverse complement strand
CAGTGCGATGCGGATGTGGCAAATCTGCGGGCAGGATCTGACTGCCTGGCAACGCGCCGTTGCACAAGAACATTACAAACACCTGAATCGGGAAAAAAACGGCCACGATTTTTCCACCTGGCCCGAACCTGAACATGTGCCGGGCTTCTCTCCCTACGCCTTAAAATGCACCGCACCTACATTGCAAGCACTTACTCATATTAACCAGCGCACGGCTGAGCTTGCATTAGCCCAGCCAAACTCGGGCTGGCTCGAACGGCACAGAACAGATTTGGAACGGGCGGTTGGCAAGCCGTTGGCGCTGACTGGGGTGATCGCCGCCGCGCTCAGCGATCTCGGCCTGGATCCCCAGCAGGGCGAGGCCCTGTACCTGCTGCTGCGGCTGCCCGGCGCCGCCGCCCACGCGCTGGAACAGCACAGACGCGGCTGGCGCGACTACCCTTTTCATCCCGACGGCATTGTACTGAGTAATGATCCCGGCCCCCGTAACGGCGACGAAGAGGAGTCATAAAATGAGCGAACTGTTGCAACAATGGGAAGAAAAATGGCAAACCGAACTGGGCGCCTGGTTCCCGGGCGAGCGTGTGGTCCTGCAGGGACGCGATATGTTCCGCGAGCTTAACGAACTGCCATGGATGGGCGTGTTGCTCTACGGCATTACCGGCAAAATTCCCGACGCCAAGCAGATCCGCCTGTTCGACAGCCTGTGGGCGCTGGCCGCCAGTTTTCCCGATCCCAGGCTCTGGAACAACCGTATCGGCGCTCTGGCCGGCACGGCCCGCAGTACCACCACCCTGGGGGTCGCCGCCGGTGTTGCCGTTTCCGAAGCCGTGATTTACGGCTATCAGCCGCTGATGGCGGCGATGGAATCCCTGCTCGACATCCGCCGCCGTACCGACGAGGGCGAAACGCTCGCCGAGATAGTGAAGCAAAGGCTCGCCACCGACGCCGAGAGCAAACCCGGAAAAGGCCCGGATCGCTGCGTCGCCGTGCTGCCCGGCTACGGCAGACCGATAGCCGCCCGCGACGAGCGCATTGCGCCCCTGATGGCACTCGCCAAGGAACTTGGTTACGACCAGGGGCCCATGCTGCAGCTGGCGCTGGCCATCGAGCACACGCTGGGGGAACTCGGCAGCAATATGCAGATGAACGTGGTGGGCCTGATGGCGGGATTCAGCGCCGATCAGGGACTCACCCCGCAGCAACATTACCAGTACGGGGTGTTGTGTTTCAGCGCGGGCATACTCCACTGCGCCGCCGATGCGCAGAGAAAACCCGAAGGGGCATTTTTTCCCTTGCGTTGCGAGCGGATAGACTACACTGGTCATGCAGAACGCCGCTGGCGGGAAGATAACTGATAAAAAACAGGATGAAACAGATGCGTACAGCCATTTTCGCCCTCAACCTAGTGGCCGCCATGCTGATAAGCACGCCCACGCTCGCCAATGACACGGATCCAACCAGCCGGGAAGAAGACGAACTGCTCAGCCTCTACGGCGACGTCGACATGATCAGCATCGCCACCGGCAACCTGCAGTCGATCACTAAGGCGCCGGCCGTCGCTTCGGTGATCAACGCAGAAGACATCAAGGCCCTCGGCGCCGACGATCTGGATCAGGTGCTGGAAACCATTCCCGGCCTGCATGTGACGCCGAGCGCCCTCGGCTACAACCCGATTTACGTGTTCCGCGGCATCCATTCCGAATACAATCCTCAGGTGCTGCTGCTTATCAACGGGATCCCCATCAGCAACCTGTTTCACGGCGATCGCGGATTGATCTGGGGCGGCATGCCGGTGCAGGCTATCAAACGCATTGAGGTGATCCGCGGTCCGGGCTCGGCACTCTACGGCGCCGATGCCTTTGCCGGCGTGATAAATATCATTACCCTGTCCGGTGAGGACATCAGGGAAAATGAGGTCGGCCTGACCCTCGGCAGTTACCAAAGCCGAGGCGTGTGGGGACGTTTTGCAACCCGTTGGCATGATTTCAGCCTCGCTGCCGTCATCGAATACAACCAAACCGACGGCCAGGATTCGCAGATAGCCTATGACCAGCAATCAACCCTGGATATGCTGAGCGGCACAGCGGTGTCGCATGCACCGGGCCCGGTCAGTCTTTCCCGGGAAAACCTGGATATACGCATCGACGTCAGTAGCGGCAAATGGCAGTTTCGCAGCGGCCTGCAACATCGCAGCGACTGGGGCAACGGCGCCGGGGTTGCCGGCGCGCTGGATCCGGACAACCGCTGGAAAAGCGACAGGTTCAACATGGATCTCACCTACCACGACGCCCAATTCACCCGTTACTGGGATATTCAGGGGCAGCTGAGCTACCTCGACACGACCACCGAGGCCGAGAACAATATGCGTATTTTCCCGGCCGGTGCCGACCTTACCCTGATTGGCTTCGGCGGGGTCTATCCGGACGGACTGATAGGCAACCCGGAATCCTTTGAACGCCACTATCGCGGCAACTTCACCGCCAACTACAGCGGTTTTGACGGGCACCAGCTGCGCACCGGTATAGGCTATACCTTCAGCGATCTCTACAAGGTACGCGAAAGCAAAAACTTCGGTCCCGACCCGGACACGGGAGCGCTGCTGCCGCCGGGCGGTCCGGTGGTGGATGTCAGCGACACTCCCTATGTTTACCTGCGCGAGGGCGATCGCAGCAATGCCTATCTGTACCTGCAGGATGTCTGGGCGCTGGCCAATGACTGGGACCTTACCGCCGGGCTGCGTTATGACCACTACAACGATTTCGGCTCGACGCTCAATCCGAGACTCGCGCTGGTCTGGTCCAGCAGCCGCAGGCTGACCACCAAGTTACTGTACGGCAAGGCCTTTCGGGCGCCATCCTTTGCCGAAACCAATGCCATCAACAATCCGGTTGTACTCGGCAATCCCGATGTCGATCCCGAGCGCCTGACCAGCTACGAGCTGGCGTTTGATTACCGGGCGACGCAGGACCTCAGGCTGGCCCTCAACCTGTTCGCCTACAACTGGGATGACATCATCAAGTTCACCCCCGATGCCGGAGCCAACAGCAAGTCGGCGAAAAACATCGGCCAGCAAAAGGGCGTCGGCAGCGAAATCGAACTGATCTGGCAGGCGAGACAAAGCCTCAAGCTGAGCGCCAATTATGCCTGGCAGAATGCCCGCGATCAGCTGACGCAAACCCGCACCAGCCTGGTACCGCGCCACCAGTTTTTTACCGCTGCCGACTGGCAGATGTCAGATAACCTGAGCCTGCACGGTCAGCTCAACTGGGTTGCCGACCGCAGCCGTGAAGTCAGCGATTTGAGGCCCGACATCGACAACTATGTGTGGCTGGAAACCTCGATCGATTACACCAACAGCGAACACAATCTGGCTGCCTCCGTGGGCATTCGCAACCTGACAGACACCGACGCCAGAGAGCCCAGCGCCTGGTCCAGCCCGGCCGCAGCCATTCCCGGCGACCTGCCGTTGGCGGGCAGAAACCTGGTTGCACGCGTTTCGCTGCGTTTTTAACAGCTCGACATTTCAGGGATGCGTTAAACATGTCGATAAGCAACGTCCGTCCGTCGGACCGGCTACTTAAAATAACCCGTTTTCTGGCGGTTATTTTCTCCGTCGTGCTTTCATTCGGGGTAAGGGCGGCGGACGGTGAACTTACGGTCGCCGTACTTTATCCCCAGATAAAGGAGCCCTACAACCAGGTGTTCGAGAATATCACCCTGGGTATCGGCCAAACCGTGCCCGGCTGGGTCAAAACCCTGGTGTTAACCGACGACACCGACCAAGATGCGGTGACAGGCTGGCTGCGAGAAAGAAAAGCCGACGGCGTCATTACGTTAGGTAGCCGGGCCATGGCATTTGCGCCGACTTTGGCGGCACATTATCCGGTTGTTATCGGCGCAGTAAACCTGACAAGCAACGAAAATGCCCTACCGGGTATTTCCATGCTGCCCGCTCCCTACAACCTACTGCAACAGCTCAAAACCCTGCAACCCGAGATCACACGGGTTCATGTCGTTATCCAGCCGGGCCAGCAGGACTGGTGGCTGGCGCATGCCAAAAGCGCCGCACAGAAGCTCAACCTGACCCTGATAGCCCACCCGGTAACTGACATGGGCGCATCGGCCCGGCAGTATCACAGCTTGCTCGATAACCTGAACCCCAAAAGCGAAGCGCTTTGGCTGGCGTCGGCGCCGGCCATCATGGATGGCGCCATTGTCCTCGATGTGCTGGATGTCGCCTGGCAGCGAAAACTGACGGTATTTTCAAACCGACTTTCAGAGGTCAAACGCGGCGCCCTGTTTTCCCTCTACCCGGACAATGTGGGCATGGGTGCCAGTCTGGCTAATAAACTGCTACGCAACATGCAAGACCCTAAAAGCTCGACAGAAATCACCTTGCTGTCGGACCTGAAATCAATACTAAATGTGCGCACGGCAAAACATATTGGCCTACACTTCAGCAAGTCAGAGCTGAGAAACTTTGACCTGATTTACCCGGCACAGTAAGCGAGAACAAGGGTGACAATGGACTCGAATAAATCAAATATTGGAAATGCATCAAACTTTTTTCTCTCCCGGTTGGGATTTCGGCAACAGCTGGTACTCACCTTCAGCGTGGGTATCTTGCTGCTGGCGGTAACCTCGGGCCTTATTACCTCTTCCGCATCGACCGAAACGATCGCCGAGCAAATGCAGCAGGAGGGCAGTAAGGTCACCCTGAGCTTTGCCGAACACAGCAAGCTGGCCCTGCTATACAAAAGCGAGGATCTTGCCCGGGAAGTCGCCCAGGCGACCCTGGGATTCCCCGATATTATCGGCGTCACCCTGCTGGGTCAGGACCGGCAATCCCTGCTGGCAATGGGTGAACAACCCGAACTTATTCAGGGCTTCCATCTTAACCCCGAGCAACCGGTGATCGTGATGGAAAACGCCGACCGTTGGGAATTTACAACCCCGGTCTACTCCAGTAACGGCGGCTCGGTGGACGAAGACTCTCCCTTCAGCACACAAGGCTCGGTCAAGGAATTGCTGGGCTTCGCCTATGTGATAAAAAGCAAACAGAGTCTCCTGGAGATGGAACAAAACATATTGCAAACCAATATGTTGACTGCGAGTCTTCTGGCGCTGGCCTTGTTGCTTGCGCTGGTGCTGATCACCAATCGCCTGACCCGTCCGCTGAAGGCGTTGGCGTTCAAAATGAACGAGGCGGAACGCGGCAACAATCAGGTACGCGCCAGGTTGACGGGCCCGAGGGACGTCAAGCACATGGAGCAGGCATTCAATACCATGATGGATACCCTGGACACGCGGCAAAGGGAGCTTGAGCGCGCCAGGGACGCCGCCATGGCCTCGGCAGAAATGAAAGGGCAATTTGTCGCCAGTGTCAGTCACGAATTACGCACCCCGATGAACAGCATTCTCGGCATGATGGAAATGATTGACGACAATACCTTGTCGGAGACCAAGGCCCAGTACCTGCGGGTTGCCAGGGAATCCGGCGAGCACCTGTTGCGGCTGCTAAACGATATCCTCGACTTCAGCAAGCTGGAGTCTGCCAAAATGCGCCTCAGCAGCGAGCCCTTCAATATTCGTGAACTGGTGCAAGACATCGACGAGTTGCTGCAGATTCAAATGAACGCCCGCCACCTGCTGTTCGGCACCCATGTCGACGAAGCGATTCCGCAGGTGCTGATAGGCGATGCGGGACGGATCCGCCAGGTGCTAATCAACCTGATAGGCAACGCCATTAAATTCACCCCGGCAGGTTGTGTGACCCTCAGGGTGAGTCTGGAGACCAGCCTGGACCAAAATGTCCAAATCCGCTTTGAAATTTTCGATACCGGCATCGGCATCGACGAAGATGCCCAGCGCATCATCTTCCATGCGTTCAGTCAGGCCGACAGT
>JBNKEN010000450.1:0-10500 GCA_050288805.1 Pseudoalteromonas sp. | reverse complement strand
AGGCGGCTTTTCAGTTCGTTTTTGCCCTGATGTTTGATGGTGATAAAGGCCAGCATGCTGCCGTTCAGCTCGACCACCTTATGATTTTTTTCATGGGTACTGTCAAAAGGATAAAACTGGCGGTCGGCACTGAGCTGTTTTTCCAGCGCATCGGCGATGTCGCAGGTCAGGCGATTGCTTTGCTGTACCGTCAAAAGCGGAAACAGCGACTGGTATTGGGCCAGCTGCAACACACACAGGGTAAACTGACGATGCTGCTGGTCGAGCTGTTTGATGGTGCGACCGAGTGCGCTGTAATTTAGCAGGCCGCTGTGGCTGTTGTGGGTGGCGTGATAAAGCGCCTTTTCCCTTTGGTAGCGGACCCGGTCCGCCAGAGCCAGTGCCATCAGGGCTATTTCCACCAGACTGCCCGCCAAAAAGGCATGGCGGGTGGCAAAGCTGTAGTCGAGCACCCCGGTCAGTTCCATTGGTTGAATGGCGGCGGAAAGCACCAGCGGGAACCAGGAAATAATGTAGAACTTGGCCCAACGAAAACCGGACACCAGCTTATTGTAGATGAGCCAAAAACAGATCAGGTAAAGCCCGGCCATGGCGACAAAAAACAGCGGGGCTGCGATATACTCTGGCAGGAAAAACGAGACACCGGCCAACAGGTAAAGCAGTTGCAGATAGCGTTTCGCAACTCGGTAGCGTCGACACTTTTGCTTATGGTAACGCAGAAACAGGATACAGAATGCCAGGGTAAAGATGGCGATGGCATAGTTGGTGACAACCACATGGCGGTGAAAGGCCAGTTGCCAATCAAGCGGCCAGAGATAAAAGCCGAAGCCCAGCACGGTGCCGAGCAGGATCATCACCGAAAAGACGTAGGCGACGTACACCAGGTAGACGCGGTCGCGGATGTTGAAATACAGCACCAGATTGTAGACGGCGGCCATCAAGAGAACGCCGACGTAAAGCCCCCAAAGGGCAAACTGGCTCTTGTTGAATACGTTGAATTCATCCTCACCGTACAGCATGACCGGAACCTTGCTGATGCCGTCGGTTTCTATATGGATCAGCAACCGGGTGTTTTGCCGTGCCGGAAGCGTCAATTCGAGGTGAGGGGTACTGTATTGCAGGCGGCTGAGCCCGCTTTGCCTGTCACCTAAATGGGCTCGCTGGGCGATCTTGTTGTCGCCGTCGAAGCGGTAGACATCGAGGGTATCGATCATGGGGTTGTCGAAACGAGCGACCACCTGGAGATCCTTTTCTTCCCGGTTGTCGAGGCTCAACTTCAACCAATAGTGCTGGCGCTTAAAGCTCCATGGCACCTGGGCTAAAGGGGCCTCGGTAAACAGTTCCGGTGAATTGATCAGCTGCTGCGGTTGCAGCTTGTCGTCGGGCGTCACCAGAAAAGCCGTATCACTGTAAACGGCGGCGGTTTTGTCGAGACTGTAGTCGAAGGGCGCTGAAAGGTGCTGCACCAGCGAAACCAGCATAAAGGCCAGGAATCCCAGACTCAGGAAGGAAACGAGATAGTAACTTATCGCGCGCTTTGACAAGTGATTGGTCCGGGTCGATTTTTCCTGATTAAGCTAGTCTAGCAAAAAAAATACGGGGTCAAGCCCCGTATTTTCATTTGTTTACAATTGCCGAAATGCTCAGCTTTCGCGGGCAATGGCGCGATAGGCGATGTCGCTGCGGAATTCCATGCCGTCCCAGCTGATCTCCTTGATAAGCTTATAGGCGCGCTGTTGCGCCTCGGTTACCGTTTCGCCGAGCGCCGTTGCACACAATACGCGGCCACCGGCTGTAACCACCTTATCGCCGTCCTGCTTGGTACCCGCATGGAAGACCTTTTCACCTTCCGGATAGACCACCTTCAGGCCGTGGATCTCATCTCCCTTGGGGTAATCGCCCGGATAGCCCTTGGCGGCCAGCACCACGCCGACGGCGGCACGAGGATCAAACTCGATGGCCGTTTTGTCCAGCTCGCCACGGTTGGCTGCCTTGATAAGCTCCACCAGATCCGATTTTAGACGCAGCATGATGGGCTGGGTTTCCGGATCGCCGAAACGGCAGTTATATTCGATCACCTTAGGTGTACCGTCTGCGGTTATCATCAGGCCCGCATACAAAAAGCCGGTGTAAGGGTGGCCTTCGTCCGCCATGCCCTGAACGGTGGGGTAGATCACCTCGTTCATGACGCGGTCGTGAATTTCCTGCGTCACCACGGGAGCCGGAGAGTAGGCCCCCATACCACCGGTGTTCGGACCCTGGTCGCCGTCATAGGCGCGTTTGTGATCCTGGCTGGTGGCGAACGGCAGCACGTTTTTACCGTCGACCATGACGATAAAGGAGGCTTCTTCACCTTCCAAAAACTCTTCGATCACCACGCGGCTGCCCGCGTCGCCGAATGCGTTGCCGGCCAGCATATCGCGGATGGCTTCTTCGGCTTCCGCTTCGGTCATGGCGACGATCACGCCCTTACCGGCGGCCAGGCCGTCGGCCTTAACAACGATAGGCGCACCTTTTTCCTTCAGGTAAGCCAAGGCCGGTTCTACCTGTTCGAAGGTCTGGTAATCTGCGGTCGGAATGGCGTGACGGGCGAGGAAGTCCTTGGTGAAGGACTTGGAGCCTTCTAGCTGGGCGGCGGCGGCCGTGGGGCCGAAAATAGCCAGACCCTGCTTGCGGAACTCGTCGACCACGCCGATAACCAGCGGCGCCTCGGGGCCGACAATCGTCAGCTCAACCTGGTTGTCTTTGACAAAGGCAACCAGGGCATCGATGTCTTCCACGCCGATTGCCACATTTTCAAGCTTGGGCTCAAGGGCCGTACCCGCATTGCCGGGCGCGACAAAGACTTTTGCTACGTTCGCCGATTGGGCGGCCTTAAATGCCAGGGCGTGTTCGCGACCGCCGCTGCCGATGACAAGTACATTCATCGTGATATAAATCCTATTCTGGTTTTTTAAATTTCAGCGTCATCCGGTCACTCTCGCCGATAGCCAGGTATTTGGCCTTGTCTTCTTCGCCGAGGGCGAGGCGAGGCGGCAGGGTCCAGACCCCTTTCGGATGATCCGCCGTATCTAACGGGTTAGCGTTGATTTCGCTTTTTGCGACTAATTCAAAACCGGCTTTTTGTGCCAGCTCGATGACCCAACTTTCCTTTACATAGCCTGAGCGTTTTGCCTTGGCTCCGTCCATCGCTTCCGGTAAGCGGTGATCGACCACCCCCATCACGCCGCCCGGTTTTAACGCGGTATAAAATGCCTTAAACGCGTTAACCACGGCTTCCTCGTCGCCCTGCATATACCAGTTGTGCAGGTTGCGGAAGGTCAACACCAGATCCGCAGAACCCTCAGGGGCGACGGCGTGGTGGGTGCCGGGGTAAAACTCGGTGATCTTAGTCGCGCTGTAACGACTGTCGTTGTTCACCTTGTCGGTGTAGGCGCTGAGCGAGTTGAGGTAGTACTTGGCCTTTGAATCCGCCGGGAAATGGGCTGCATAAAAGGTGCCCTTGCCCGATTTGACTGCGGGGGCCAGGATGTCGCTGTACCAACCGCCGCCGGGCCAGATCTCAACCACGGTCATATCCGGCTTAAAACCGAAAAATGCCAGCGTTTCAGCCGGATGGCGGTATTGATCCCGGGCACTTGCCGTGCTGCCGCGTTCGGATGTCTTCATCGCGTCGCGAATGACGGTTTGCGGATCCGTGTTGGCGCAGGCGCACAGCGAGGTGCAGAGCAGGGCGGCGAGGGTGGATTGTAAGCCTAATCTCATGATGGACATCCTTTCTGTTATTTTAAGAGTCTGAATTTTGACCCAAAATAGCAGATTGTGCGAATTAGTCTACGAAAACAGGACGGCCCTGAAGCCGTCCTGTGTTGCCATTTTTAGTGGCGGAAGTGGCGCATGCCGGTGAAGACCATGGCCATGCCATGCTCGTCGGCTGCGGCGATCACTTCTTCGTCGCGCATTGAACCGCCCGGTTGAATCACCGCAGTGATACCCGCTTCGGCGGCGGCATCGATACCGTCGCGGAACGGGAAGAAGGCGTCTGATGCCATCACCGAGCCCTTCACTTCCAGGTTCTCGTCGGCGGCCTTGATGCCGGCGATTTTAGCCGAGTAAACGCGGCTCATCTGGCCTGCGCCTACACCGATCGTCATGCCGTCTTTGGCGTAAACGATGGCGTTTGATTTCACGAACTTGGCAACCTTCCAGCAGAACAACAGGTCTTTCAGTTCCTGTTCGGTAGGCTGGCGCTTGGACACCACGGTCAGGTCGCCGATGGATACCATGCCCTGGTCGCGGTCCTGAACCAGGATGCCGCCGTTAACACGTTTGATGTCAACGCCCGTGGTTTTGCCACTCCACTGGCCACATTCCAGCAGACGCACGTTTTGCTTGGCTGAAACGATTTGCGCCGCTTCCTCAGATACGCTGGGGGCGATGATCACTTCTACAAACTGGCGTGAAACGATGGCTTCTGCGGTATCCGCATCCAGCTCGCGGTTAAACGCGATAATGCCGCCAAACGCAGATGTCGGGTCGGTTTTGAACGCGCGGTCGTAGGCTTCCAGGATAGAGTCACCGATTGATACGCCGCACGGGTTGGCGTGCTTGACGATAACGCAGGCCGGAACGTCGAATTCTTTCACGCACTCAAGGGCCGCATCCGTGTCGGCAATGTTGTTGTAGGAAAGCGCCTTGCCCTGCAGCTGCTTGGCGGTGGCAACCGAGGCTTCCTCGATGTCGTTCTCAACGTAGAAGGCCGCATCCTGATGCGAGTTTTCACCGTAACGCATGTCCTGCTTTTTAGTGAACTGCATGTTGATGGTGCGCGGGAACTTGGTCTCAACGGCTTTTTCCTCGGTGTAGTCAGGTACCAGCTTGCCGAAGTAGTTGGCGATCATGCCGTCGTATTGCGCCGTGTGCTCGAACGCGGCGATGGCCAGATCGAAACGGGTTGCGAACGTGGTCGAGCCGTTATTTTCTTTCATCTCACCGATCACGCGGTCGTAATCGGATGCGTTAACAACGATGGTCACGTCTTTGTGGTTTTTCGCCGCGGCGCGCACCATGGTCGGTCCGCCGATATCGATGTTCTCGATGGCGTCTTCAAGGCTGCAGTCAGCTTTTGCCACGGTTTGGGCAAAGGGGTATAAGTTGACTACGACCATGTCGATGGCAGAGATGTTGTTCTCAACCATTACATCTTCGTCCTGGCCGCGACGGCCCAGGATACCGCCGTGCACTTTCGGGTGCAGGGTCTTTACGCGGCCGTCCATGATTTCGGGGTGGCCGGTGTAATCTGAAACTTCGGTGACTTTGATGCCGTTGTCTGCAAGCAGCTTGCAGGTGCCGCCGGTTGACAGCAGTTCAACGCCTTGTGCTTCCAGGGCGCGGGCGAATTCAACGATACCGGTTTTGTCGGACACGCTTAACAGCGCGCGGCGGATTGGACGATGTGTATCCATGGTTGGTTTTTTACCTCAAATAAAGGGCTAGCTTAGAAACGATAATTTTACCCGATGTGCGGCCATAAAACGATTTTTTTGCCGCTCTCCGGCGGTAGGGCGCCGGAAAATAAAAAAGCACCCTGAGGTGCTTTTCATGCAGCCCGCAGGCTGCGTCGGTGATTAGTTCATGCCGTATTTTTTCAGCTTCTTGCGCAGCGTACCGCGGTTGATGCCCAGCAGGATAGCGGCGCGAGTCTGGTTGCCACGCGTGTAGGTCATCACTTCCTCAAGCAGCGGGGCTTCCAGTTCAGAAAGAACAAGCTCGTAAACGTCCTGCACGTCCTGGCCGTTCAGCTGCTTCAAGTAGTGGTGAACAGCTTTCTTGACTGCGTCGCGCAGCGGCTGTGGTTTCTCTTGTGACTGAACATGAGCGTTAGTGATAAATGGAGAAGTCACATTTTGTTCAAACATCGTTTTAAGTCTCTTTCTTTCTTAGTTAGCTGCTAGTGTTTCAAAGTATTCTTCAAGGGCAGTCACCTGCTCCTCGGGCTCTTCGAGCCGGTTAAATACTTGCCTAAATTGTCCTTCACTATCATGGGCCTGCAAATACCAGGAAACATGCTTGCGTGCGATGCGCGCTCCCATCGGCTCACCGTAAAATGCATGGAGATTGGTTAAATGCTCCATCAGTATGCTGCGTACCTCCTCAAGAGGGGGCGACGGCAACTCTTCTCCGGTTCGCAAATAATGGTCTATCTCCCGGAAAATCCAGGGACGACCTTGGGCGGCTCGACCAATCATGATGGCATCTGCGCCCGTGTATTCCAGCACCTGTTTGGCCTTCTGCGGCGAAGTAATATCGCCGTTGGCCACCACAGGGATGGACACCGAACGTTTAATATCCCTAATCGTGGCGTATTCAGCTTCACCCTTATACATGCAGGCGCGGGTCCTGCCATGTACAGCCAAAGACTGAATGCCGCACTGTTCGGCAATGCGGGCAATGTCTACGCCGTTACGGTTATCCGTGTCCCAGCCGGTGCGGATCTTCAGGGTGACGGGTACATCGACTGCACCGACCACGGCCTGGATGATCTCTTCGACCAGCTGCGGATACTGTAACAGGGCTGAACCTGCCAGCTTCTTATTCACTTTCTTCGCCGGACATCCCATATTGATATCAATGATCTGGGCGCCGTTGGCGACGTTGTATTGAGCAGCCTGGGCCATCAGCTCCGGGTCTGCACCGGCAATCTGCACGGCACGGATACCCGATTCGCCGCTGTGATCCATTCGGCTCATGGACTTTTCGGTTTTCCATACCTCGGGATTAGACGACAACATTTCCGAGACGGCCAGGCCGGCCCCGAGTCGACGACAGAGTTGCCGAAATGGCCTGTCGGTGATCCCCGCCATCGGGGCGACAATAATGTTGTTTTCTAACTGGTATGAACCGATCCGCACAGCTACTCAATAGGCCTCGTTTCAAGGGGCGCTAAGTTTACGGTTTTTTTGCCAAAAATCAAAGGCTATAAATTGAACAAAAGTGCTTTTTTTTTAAACTTTTTGGGTTGACTTTTGATAAGCAATTGAAGCGCTCATTTATTTGGTTGATAACTGAGCAATCGGCGGAAAGCCTTGACAGGCGAAGGGTTACAAGGCGTAAACGGGGGGCGAACAGTTTGTAATTGTTTGTAGCCCCGCGGTGAAATGCCGCGGGGCCGGGTGGCTATTTCTTGATGCCGCTGACCCGTGTCCACTCGCCCTCGACGGCGACGGGATCCAGATCGACATAAGGGGCGTAAACCGCAGCCACGGATTCGGCCTGTTCTTCAAGGATGCCTGACAGGGCGATCTCGCCCTTGGGTTTGAGCAGTCCCAGAATCACCTGGTGCAGTTCGCGTAGCGGTTGGGCGAGAATATTGGCGACCACCACATCGGCTTCAAATGTCGGCTGGTTTTCCGGCAGGTAAACCTCCAGCTTGTCGGCTACGCCGTTACGCTCGGCGTTGTCGAGGCTGGCATCCAGCGCTTGCTGATCAATGTCGATCCCTATCACCCGTTTGGCGCCGAGCTTGATGGCGGCGATGCCGAGAATGCCCGAACCGCAACCAAAATCGACCACGGTTTTGTCGCTCAGATCCAATCCCTCGAGCCAACGAAGGCACAGTGCCGTGGTGGCATGGGTGCCGGTGCCGAAGGCCAAACCCGGATCGAGCAGCACGTTGACCGCATCCGGCTCAGGAATTTCGAGCCAGCTCGGACAGATCCACAGGCGTTCGCCGAACTTGATCGGGTGGAAGTTCTCCATCCATTCCCTTTCCCAGTCCTTGTCTTCAAGCTGTTCGATCTTGTAGTGAAAGTTGTCTTTCAGTTCCGGCTTGTCGGCCAGGTAATCCACCACCGCTTGCATGTCCTGACTGGCGTCATAGAGGCCGATCACCGTGGTTTCGGCCCAGTATTTCACTTCGCCCGGCTTGGGTTCGAAAATAGGGGTGTCTTTGGTGTCCATAAAGGTGACCGACGGACAGCCGGTGTCCATCAGGTAGTCGCTGATGGCATCGGCAGTTTGTTCGGTTGCTCTGATACGTATTTGGATCCACGCCATGATAGTGTCCTGAATGAGTCGTTAAAAAAGGCCGCTGCTGCGGCCTTTATGATTCGGTTGAATCGTTATTTGTTTACGTCGAGGAAGCTCTTCAACAGATCCGAGCGAGAAGGGTGACGCAGCTTGCGCAGAGCCTTGGCCTCGATTTGGCGGATCCGCTCACGGGTTACGTCGAACTGTTTGCCGACTTCTTCCAGCGTGTGGTCGGTATTCATGTCGATACCGAAGCGCATGCGAAGTACCTTGGCCTCACGGGCGGTCAGACCGGCCAGCACCTCGTGGGTTGCTCCACGCAGGCTTTCCATGGTCGCCGCATCGATAGGCGACTCGATGGTGGTATCTTCGATGAAATCGCCCAGATGCGAATCTTCATCGTCACCGATCGGTGTCTCCATGGAAATCGGCTCTTTCGCGATTTTCAATACCTTGCGGATCTTGTCTTCCGGCATCATCATGCGTTCGGCCAGCTCTTCCGGGCTCGGCTCGCGACCCATTTCCTGTAGCATCTGACGTGAAATACGGTTCAGCTTGTTGATGGTTTCGATCATATGCACCGGGATACGGATGGTACGGGCCTGGTCCGCAATCGAACGGGTAATGGCCTGACGGATCCACCAGGTCGCATAGGTCGAGAATTTATAACCGCGGCGATATTCGAATTTGTCGACCGCTTTCATCAAGCCGATGTTACCTTCCTGGATCAGATCCAGGAATTGCAGGCCTCGGTTGGTGTATTTTTTGGCAATCGAGATAACCAGACGCAGGTTGGCCTCAACCATCTCTTTCTTGGCGCGGCGAGCCTTGGCTTCACCGATACTCATGCGACGGTTGATGTCCTTGATGCGCTCGACAGACAGGCCGGTACTTTCTTCGATTTGCTTCAGCTTGTTGATGCAGCGCTCGATCTCCGGCTTGGTTTCGGCCAGCTTCTCAGAGTGACTTTCACCGGCAGCGATTTCCGCATCGATCCAGCTTAAATCTGTTTCGTTGTTGGCAAAGTACTTGATAAAGGTTTTCTTAGGAACCTTAGCTACCTGTACCGCCTGCTTCATGATAATGCGTTCCTGCACGCGCACGCGGTCCATCATTTCGCGCATGTTGTTAACCATGCGATCAAATTGTTTAGGAACCAGTTTGAAGGTACGGAACAGTTCGCCGATTTCAATGATGGCGGCTTGAGAATCCGGATGCGCGCGGCCCTTACTTTCAAAGGTGGCACGGGCGTTGTTGTACAAGGTTCTCAGTTTGTCGAAGTATTCTCGGGCTTCTTCCGGATCAGGGCCGGTGTCGCCGTCATCGTCAACGCTGTCGTCGTCATCGTCTTCGTCGTCGTCCACGTCGTCTTCGTCGTCGAGATCGTCTGCGCCGAGTTCTGAACCTATGTGCGTGGCACTGATTTGCGTTTCATCTTCGTCAGGGTTGTAGAAGCCGGAGATGATATCGCTCAGGCGAATTTCTTCCGCTTCGTATTTGTCCCACTGTTCAAGCAGGTAAGTGATCGCTTCAGGGTATTCTGCGACAGAGATCTGAACCTGGTTGATACCTTCTTCAATACGCTTGGCGATGTCGATTTCGCCTTCGCGAGTCAGTAGTTCTACCGTGCCCATTTCACGCATGTACATGCGGACCGGATCTGTGGTGCGGCCGATTTCTTTTTCTACCGTAGCCAAGGCGGCTGCGGCGGCTTCTGCTGCATCTTCGTCGGTGGTGGTCTCCTGCATCATCAATTCGTCGGCATCGGGGGCGCTTTCAAACACCTTGATACCCATGTCATTGATCATACTGATAATATCTTCGACCTGATCGGAGTCTATGATGTCCTGTGGAAGGTGATCGTTCACTTCAGCGAACGTCAGGTAGCCTTGCTCTTTACCTTTCTGAATCAGAAGTTTTAGTTGTGACTGAGGAGTTGAATCCATAGAGATTATCTCTTCCACTCTGATAAGTTGATACAACAGGCGTCAGCCATACACTGATCGCCGGGAAGTCGCCTAGCTTGCGCGGTGAATAGACCATTATAACAGGTTTCAATTTCCCTTGCTAGCCGGGCGTGGTGTTGCTGGCTTTAAGGGCCTGCATCAGCAGGAGGTACTGGCGTTTTTCGTCGGCGCTGAGTCCCTGATTCCTCTCCTTGAATAATAGGGTCTCCAAATGCTGTTTTAAACACTGGTCTTCGATAAATTTGAAGGTGCTGATGAATTCCGCTTCCAGGGCTTCGTCGGCAATCTCGTGACGCCAGCTGGCGAGTTTTGACAGCGCCTGGTAACTGGGTTTTTCGCGAAACAATTCAAGCAATTGGCCGGTTTTTAGTTCCGGGTTTTGCAGGCTGATGCCTTGCAGTTCGATGAACAGTTCGACGCCGGGAATGTTCATGTGCGCAAGATCCGGCAGGTAATCCACCTTAGCCGCAAGATTAGGATGTTGGATCAGCAGGCCAATGGCTCG
>JBNKEN010000449.1:0-3574 GCA_050288805.1 Pseudoalteromonas sp. | reverse complement strand
GGTTACGGCTTTTTGGCCGAACGCGCTGATTTTGCCCAGCAGGTCGAAGAAAGCGGCCTGGTGTTTATCGGCCCGCCTGCGTCAAGCATCGAGGCCATGGGGTCGAAAACCCGCGCCAAGGAGATCATGGCTGCGGCCGATGTCCCCCTGGTACCCGGTTATTACGGCGACCGGCAGGATACCGACTTCCTGCACTCAGAAGCCCAAAAAATCGGCTACCCGATCCTTATCAAGGCGGCCTACGGCGGTGGCGGTAAGGGAATGCGCGTGGTCGAAAGCGACGCACAGTTCGTATCGGCCCTTGAAGGCGCCAAGCGTGAGGCTAAGGCCGGTTTCGGTAATGATCTGGTGCTGCTTGAGCGTTACGTCAATAAGCCACGTCACGTAGAGATACAGGTGTTTGCCGATAAGCACGGCAACTGCGTTTATCTCGGCGATCGCGACTGTTCGCTGCAACGCCGCCACCAAAAGGTTATCGAAGAAGCGCCTGCGCCGGGCCTAAGCGACACCATGCGCCGCGAAATGGGCGAAGCCGCGGTACGCTGTGCCAAGGCAATCAATTACCAGGGCGCGGGCACCGTTGAGTTTTTGCTGTGCGGCGACGAATTCTTCTTTATGGAAATGAATACCCGTCTGCAGGTAGAGCACCCGGTTACCGAAATGGTTACCGGTCAGGATCTGGTAGAATGGCAACTGCGCGTTGCCGGTGGTGAACCCCTGCCGCTGATGCAGGAGGAGATCCGTTTAAGCGGCCACAGTTTCGAGGCGCGTATCTACGCCGAAGATCCGAAACAGGATTTCATCCCCTGCTCCGGAACCCTGAAGGCCATGTTCACGCCCACGGAATCTGACCATATCCGTATCGATACCGGCGTCGAAAGCGGCAGCGAAATCAGCCCCTTCTACGACCCCATGATAGCCAAGCTTATCGTGCACGATGAAGACAGGCCGCGCGCCCTCAAGCGTCTGGCAAACGCCCTGTGTGAATTCCATATCGCGGGCTCCAGCTGTAACGTCGAGTTTCTCCATAATCTGGCGGGTCATCCGACCTTTATGGCCGGTGCCCCGGACACCCATTTTATCGAGCACGAAATCGATAAGCTTATCGCCGATAACAGCGACGATCACCATATCTGCCTGAGTCTCGCCGCCCTTTCCTACCTCGACGGTCTGGATAAGTCGCGCCATCACGGCCGCGGCAGCGCATGGGAATTCGAAAAGGCGTTCCGCCTCAACCAGCAGCCGGAAATCACCCTGCCGTTTGAGGGCCAGGATATCAAAGCGCTGGCGGTCGGCGACAGTTACCAGCTTAACCTGAACGGCAGCCTGGTGATGGTCGACGGCGTGGTAAACGGCTCGAATATCAACGCCAACATAGACGGCGTTAAATACCTCGGGCACGTGGTACGCGATGAAAATTCACTGACCGTAATGTATCAGTCGGCCCAACAGGCAATTGTACTGCTCGACAAGCATTACATCAGCGAACACGAAAGCGAAGCCGCACCGCTGGCCGCGCCGCTGAACGGCACCGTGGTCAAGCACCTGGTGGCCGTCGGCAGCCGGGTGGAAAAAGGCGATCCGGTCGTCGTTATCGAAGCGATGAAGATGGAATACACCCTGAACGCGCCGTTTGACGGCACCCTCACCAGCTATTGCTTCGACGAGGGCGAACTGGTAAGCCACGGGGCCATGCTGGCCATCGTTGACGAGGAGCCCGCCTGATGCTGCCCGAAAAAGTACGTATCGTCGAGGTCGGTGCCCGCGACGGCCTGCAAAACGAAACCGCGGTCAGCACCGGGGCAAAAATAGCGCTTATCAACGCCCTTATCGATGCCGGTGTCACCGATATCGAGGCGGGCGCAGTCGTATCACCCAAGTGGGTGCCGCAAATGGCGGATTCCGCCGAGGTGATAAGCGCCCTGCCGCGCAATAAAGGGGCGCATTTCAGCGCCCTCACCCCGAACCTTAAGGGGGCCGAGTCGGCAATCGCAGTCGGCGTCGACGAGTTCGCCATCTTTACCGCGGCCAGCGAAGCGTTTTGCCAAAAGAACATCAACTGCAGCATAGACGAAAGCATCGGCCGCTTTGCCGATGTAATGAGTTTGGCCCGTGAAAAAGGCATTCCCGTACGCGGTTACGTCAGCTGCGTGCTCGGCTGCCCCTATCAGGGCGAGGTCAACATCGAAGACGTGGTACGTGTCAGCAAACGCCTGCTGGAGCTCGGTTGCTACGAGGTAAGCCTCGGCGACACCGTCGGCGTCGGTACGCCGAAAAAGGTTGAAGCCCTGATCACGCGCCTGCTCGAAGAAATCCCCGCCGACAAGCTCGCGGTGCATTTCCACGACACCTACGGTCAGGCGTTGGCAAATATTTACGCCGCCCTGTGCCTCGGTATCGCAACCGTCGACAGCGCCGTCGCCGGCCTCGGCGGATGCCCCTACGCCAAGGGAGCGTCAGGAAATGTTGCCACCGAAGATGTAGTTTACTTACTGCAAGGGCTTGGCATAGACACCGGAATTGATTTACAAAGGCTCGCTGCCGCCGGATGGGCGATCTGCGACGAGCTTAAAAAACAACCCGTTAGCAAAGTATCTCTGGCGCTTCGCAGCCAGTGTAACCAATAAGATATCAGGAGTGGGCTTATGGCCGGTTTCGATAAAGTAGTGTCCAGTTATGCAGAAGCAATGGCCGGACTCAAGGACGGCGATACCATTATTGCCGGTGGATTTGGTTTGTGTGGTATTCCGGAAGGCCTTATCGCAGAAATCGTTCGCATGAAAACCAAAGACCTCACCGTGGTTTCCAATAACTGCGGCGTCGACGATTTCGGTCTGGGTTTGTTGCTGCACGACAAGCAGATCAAGAAAATTATCGCCTCCTATGTGGGTGAAAACGCGCTGTTCGAACAGCAACTGTTGGCCGGTGAAATTGACGTAGAACTGACGCCGCAAGGCACCCTGGCAGAAAAAATGCGCGCCGGCGGCGCCGGCATCCCGGCCTTCTACACCGCGACCGGTTACGGTACGCCGGTTGCCGAAGGCAAGGAAGTGAAGGAATTCGACGGTCGCCCCTATATTCTGGAAGAGTCGATCACCGGTGAATTTGCCATCGTTAAGGCCTGGAAAGCCGACCGCTACGGCAACCTGGTATTCCGCCACACAGCCATGAACTTCAACCCCATGGCCGCCACCGCAGGCAAGATCACCGTGGCCGAAGTGGAAGAGATCGTCGAACCCGGCGAGCTTGAGCCAAGCCAGATCCACACCCCGGGTATCTACGTCAACCGCGTGATCAAGGGCAACTTCGAAAAACGCATCGAACGCGTTACCACGCGCGGCTAAGCACAGGAGGTTAAAATGGCATTAACACGTGAACAGGTTGCCATGCGCGTAGCGCAGGAACTGCAAGACGGCTACTACGTTAACCTGGGTATCGGTATTCCTACCCTGGTTGCCAACTATGTCCCCGCCGGCATCGAAGTGATGCTGCAATCAGAAAATGGTTTACTCGGGATGGGGCCCTATCCAACCGACGCCGAAGTTGATGCCGATATGATTAACGCTGGTAAAGA
>JBNKEN010000448.1:0-2122 GCA_050288805.1 Pseudoalteromonas sp. | reverse complement strand
GTCAACGGCGCCAGCCTGACGGTCGGCCAGCTTAGTGAGAACGGATTTTATCTGCACCTCATTCCGGAGACGCTTGCCATTACAAACCTCGGTGAGGCGTTACGGGGCGACCGTTTAAATATTGAGGTCGACCAGCAAACCTATACCATAGTCAACACGGTAGAAGGCTATTTGCAGCGCAATCCCGTTTAAAATATCTGTTCGTCGTCGGCATCAACCCTGAGTTCCACCTTGTTAAACGCGTGATCTATATGCATATTGAGGTGGATAGGGTTGCAACAGGCTGCGCATTCTTCATAGTAATCCTGGTCGCCTTCACTGGCGTCCAGTTCGACATGGATCGAATGCCCACAGTGGGGACACCGGATCCTTTGTGTCATCTGCTCTTTCATACGACCTCCCAAGGTTGGCAATCAGGATAGGTTGCGAGGCTTTCTAATACTAAAATATAGTTTGCCAACCGGGAGAGTGAAACAAAAGTGTCAATTAAATTAGCCCTGCCGGGCTATCCGTTCAATCAGATCCCGCGCTTCCGTCAGGTAGTGCCCCGCGAACGTATTGGCATGATTCAGTACGTGGTACAGCTGATAAAGCGGTTCGCGGCTTTCATAGTCATGGGGCAGGGGGTAAACCTCTTCGTAGGCGGTGTAAAATTCGACCGGCAGGGCGCCGAATAACCGGGTCATGGCGATATCAGTTTCCCGGTCACCATAATAGCAGGCCGGATCGAAAATACAGGGCAACCCCCCGGCAAATCCCATGTTGCCACGCCAGAGATCGCCGTGCACCAGCGCCGGTTCCACCGTATGGCTATGGAGCAAGGTTTTCACCTTATCGATAAAGCGTTCCATACGAATGAAGTGGAAACCTTTTTCTTCCAGCAGCTGCAGCTGCCAGCCGATCCGTTCTTCGGCGAAAAACATATCCCACTTTTTATGCCAGCGGTTGGGTTGCAGGGTTGCGCCTATGTAGTTGTCCCTTTCATGACCGAACATTCCCTGTTCGTTCTTAAGGTGAAGTTGGGCAAGATCCCGGCCCATTCGTGACCAGTCGCCGCTGTCTTCGAGATCGAGCCATTCGATCACGTTGAAGCTGAATTCGAGGTTGCTGCCGGTGCAGATACAGTCGGGTATCAGGAACAGGCTTTCCGACGTAAGCAGCTTGAGGTCGGCCGACTCACATTCAAGGCGTTCCAACGCCGCAAGCGGGGCCACTTTGACGAAGTACTTATGTTTTCCGTCGCCGATGGCGAACAGCTTATCGGCGGATGAATTTGCAATTTGCTGTTTATGGGTAATTTGGAACGGATAATGTAATGCTTCGCTTATCTGATCACACACGGTTTTCCACATAACTCAGTATCCACGTCAACGGGTTATCTCAAAGTATGGCAAAGAAAGCTTAAATTGAAAGCCGTGGCAGGGTTCGATTGTTACCTGAAAATAATCCGGTAAAATAACGGGCGGTAAATAATTACAGAGGTTTAACGTGAATAAGAGTATGTTGACTAATCTGGCCGCCGCCCTGTTGCTTGTTATGGGGTATGTGTTGGCGCTTCCCTGGCTATTGAGCGTCGGCTTGTTCGCGCTTTCCGGTGCGCTCACCAATTGGCTGGCGGTGCATATGCTGTTTGAGAGAGTGCCGGGACTCTATGGTTCGGGGGTGATAGTACTGAAATTTGAAGAATTTAAACGTGCCATCCGCGAGCTGATGCTGAGTCAGTTTTTTAACGGCGAAAATCTGGCCAAGGTTATCGACTCGGGGCCCGGAGAAATGGACCTGACACCGGTTATTCAGAGTACAGATCTGTCACCTGCCTTTGACACCTTGCTGGAGGTGGTAGAAAATTCGTCGTTTGGCGGGATGCTTGGGATGTTCGGCGGTAGCGCGGCGCTTGAACCGATGCGTCAACCTTTCGTGGAAAAAATGCAAGCGGCGCTTATCGATATTGCCGCAACTGATGCGTTTCGTGCACGATTGGTGCAGGAGTTCGACCACAGTCTGGCAAGCTCAGGGCTTATCGACACGGTGGAGCTGCTTATTGATGCGCGACTGGAAGAGCTGACACCTCAGCTTGTCAAACAGATGATACAGGATCTGATAAAGACCCACTTAGGCTGGT
>JBNKEN010000447.1:0-3084 GCA_050288805.1 Pseudoalteromonas sp. | reverse complement strand
GTCTGTCACATCCGCTTATCATTTACGCTTAAAATTTAAATCAATACCATGTTTTTAAAAGACGTTTTGCTTTGCGATGACGATTGGTGGCAATTCGTTTATTTATAAATCGCCACGGGCGATTAATTAGGCTAGTATGCGCCAC
This sequence comes from Pseudoalteromonas sp., assembly GCA_050288805.1. GTDB lineage: Bacteria > Pseudomonadota > Gammaproteobacteria > Enterobacterales > Alteromonadaceae > Pseudoalteromonas. The sequence goes on along the minus strand of JBNKEN010000447.1, from coordinate 2,939 downwards.
CGCAAATTTTGCATCACTCCAGCAAGGCCTTCATGTCCGCCAATGCCCTTTATACCGACCTTTCAAGTTATTACGATTTAATGTGTGCCGATATCGATTATGCAGCGCAAAGTCGATGCATCCAACGGCTGCACAGGATGTTCGGCAATCAGGGAAGCAGCCATCTCGATTTGGCCTGCGGCACCGGGCCGCATGTCCGGCATTTTATCGATTTCGGTTACACCAGCAGCGGGCTCGATATCAACCAGCCGATGCTGGATCTGGCCGCCGTTCGCTGCCCGGAGGCGCGCTTTTCGCTGCAGAACATGTGCGACTTTACGGTCGATGAGCCCCTTGATTTGGTGACCTGCTTTCTTTATTCCATTCACTACAGCGCCGGCCTTGAAAAGCTTAAAGAATGCATCGCCAGCGTGTACCGGGCGCTCAATGCCGGCGGCATTTTCTGTTTTAACGTGGTCGACAAGAACACCATCAACAATGCGCTGGTGGTAAGCCATAAGGCCAGTCAGGACGGCAGCCTGTTTACCTTCAGCTCCGGCTGGAATTACATAGGCGAAGGGGAAACGCAAACCCTGCGGCTCAGTATCGAAAAAACCGGTTCGCAGGAAACCCAGCTCTGGCACGACGAACACCCCATGGTTGCTTTCAGCTTCGCCGAGCTGCAGGCGATCTTACAGCCCTATTTTGAGGTTCATATTCTCGAGCATGATTACGAAAAAATCATTCCCTGGGATCAAACCTCCGGCAATGCGATCTTTATCTGTATAAAGCGGTAACAGGGCATAGCCGGCATTCGTGGCGTTTGGGCGACGTTCTTTTTAAACAAAGCCCGTTGCCTGTTCGCTCCCTTTTATTACGGCGAAACCAGGTTTGGGTGTTACAATGGCGCCCACAGTAAAACGCGGGCCCGAACGAGAGCATACTCACAGGATCTGCGTCGGCGATGACCCGAACGACTCCCTTTAACGACAGGATTTTTCTCTTGAGCCAAACAATACCCTCTGCCGACAGTGCGCCGACCTTTGACACCCTGGCGCTCGATTCTGCACTGCTGAAAAATTTAGCGACCATGAATTTTACCGCGATGACACCGATTCAGGCACAAAGCCTGCCGGCTATTTTGTCGGGTCGGGATGTCATCGGCCAGGGCAAAACCGGCTCGGGTAAAACCGCCGCCTTTGGTCTAGGTTTACTGCAACGGCTGAACGTAAAGCGTTTTCGGGTGCAGTCGCTGGTGCTTTGTCCGACCAGGGAACTGGCGGATCAGGTGGCCCAGGAGATCCGCACCCTCGGCCGCGGCATTCACAATATTAAGGTGCTGACCCTGTGCGGCGGTGTGCCCATGGGGCCGCAGATCGGCTCGCTGGAACACGGCGCCCATATTATCGTGGGTACGCCGGGCCGCATCGTCGATCACCTGGAAAAACAGCGCCTCGATTTAAGCGAACTCAACACCCTGGTGCTCGACGAGGCGGACCGGATGCTGGAAATGGGCTTTGCCGATGCCCTGGATGTCATTATCGGGCAAGCGCCGAAAGCACGTCAGACCCTGCTGTTCAGCGCCACCTATCCGGCGCAAATCAAGGCGATAGCGGAGCGCATCATGAACGACCCGCTGCTGGTCAAGGTGGCATCACATCAGGAAAAGAGCACCATAGCGCAGCTGTTTTATCATCTTGAAGACACGGCGGCGAGAATGCGTGCGCTGCGTTTGTTGTTGCTCGAACAGAAGCCGCAAAGCGCGGTGGTATTCTGCAACACCAAGCGCGAAACACAGGCCGTGGCCGACGAGCTGGCCGGCGCCGGTTTCAGCGTGCTTGCGCTGCACGGCGATATGGAACAAAGGGAGCGGGAGCAGACCCTGCTGCGCTTTGCCAATAAAAGCGTGAACGTACTGGTGGCCACCGATGTTGCCGCCCGCGGATTGGATATCGAAGACCTCGATGCGGTGTTCAACTTTCATGTCGCCCACGATACCGAGGTGCATGTGCACCGTATCGGCCGCACCGGCCGAGCCGGTTCCAAGGGCAAGGCCTACACCTTCTTCGGTGACGGCGACGGTTACAAACTGGCCCTGATTGAAGAGCATTTCGACATTGAGATTAAAGCAGCTGTCCTGCCGCCGGAAAATCTGCTCGGCCAGACGCCGACCAAGCCCGAGATGGTGACGTTGCAAATCGACGGCGGTAAAAAGCAGAAGCTGCGCCCCGGGGATATTCTCGGCGCGCTCACCGGCGACAAGGGCATTGCGGGCGCCCAGGTCGGTAAAATCAAGATCACCGACATCCGCAGCTATGTGGCGGTTGACCGCAAGGTGGTGAACAAGGCGCTCGGCAAGCTGACCGGCGATAAGATCAAGGGCCGCGCTTACCGGGCCTGGGCCTTGAAATAAGCGTTCCGCTTGCAATGGTGATTTGAAAGTGCCTTGAGGAACAAGGCTTTTTATTCTCGCTGGTTGATTTTAGTCCGCTCAGGTTATTTACTTAACTGAGTTATCGCTCATCCGATACACGGGTCCTGATTGGTATGAGTTTGGAAGAAGACTTGACCCTGACTGGTTATTACTAACGGGTTGTCTATTTATGAGTGTCACAAAGCTGAATTGGAGGCGTTGCGCCGGCTTGGTATGTTGGTTCGCAAGCTTGTTTTTCGCCTCTTTGCTGCGCGCCGAGAGCGATCAGGTGTTCGTCATCGGTGTCGAAGACTATCCGCATTTCCTGCCTTATTCGGCTTACCAGAATGGTGAATATTTTGGTTTGGGCAAAGACATACTCGATGCTTTTGCTGCCCGGCAGGGGTATGTTTTCGAGTACCGGGTGCTTCCCCTTAAGCGGCGCGACCGCTTGTTCACCGACGGAAAGCTGGATTTTATCTTTCCCGACAACCCGTTGTGGGTGCGCGATCTGAAACAGGGAAAAACCGTGTACTATGCGCCCATG
>JBNKEN010000446.1:0-6182 GCA_050288805.1 Pseudoalteromonas sp. | reverse complement strand
AAAACGCTATACCGTTTGTTTTACCCTGGTTCCAGTGCCTTGAAAAGCCGACTCGGCCAAGACAGTAAGTTAAGCAAGCCGGTAAAACAGAAACCTCGCTGACCTAACGGCAACCGTCACACGGTTGCCTGAACAATCGCAGAATGCCCCGTCCCCGCTTGCTATGAATACGTATTCATTTATGCAAGTTCCGCCTGCTCAAAAAATACAAATACCCAACATAAACAATATGATAATGGCAATCCACATTACCTAAACCGGAACAGACGCCCGGAAAACACGGGTGCGATGTTAAATATTTGTTGCTAAGTTGATATCCAATTTGACGTGGTCGGTGTGTCAAAGAAAACAACAAAAACTTACACAACAGGCAGCAAATCATGAGGCTATTACACTCGCTACTTCTTGCGGCAATGTCCCTGCCCGCAACCGCGGACTGGTATTTCCGCGGCACACCCAACACCTGGACGGGCACCGCGCTGACACAGGTCACTTCCACCCAATATCAGACATGCCAGAGCTTCGCCGGCGGCGATGCATCCGGCGGACCGCGCTTTAAAATCGACCGCTACGGCGACTGGAGCGAAAGCTATCCCGCGAGCGACTACCAGGTCGGTTCGAACCAAAGCTATGACATCACCTTCGACAGCAGCACTTCGAGCATTTCCGCAACGGCGGTGACGAGCTGCAATGCATCCGGCTATGCAGCCAATTTCGCCGGCCTCTACTTCCGCGGTACGCCGAACGCCTGGGCAAGCACCGCCATGGCGCTTGTCGCCGATCACACCTGGCAGGCAACAATCTCCTTCGACGGCAGCGTCGACCAACGTTTCAAGCTGGATCTCTACGGTGACTGGTCGCAGAACTACGGCGACAACAACGCCGACGGCGTGCTGGATTTCGGCGGCGCCGACATCTACACGGGCGTGAGCGGCGACTATTTTGTCACGGTCGACGATCAGACCCTCAGCTATACGCTTACACCGGTTTCCGGCGGTAACCTGCCGCCGACGGCGGTGATAAGCCCGAACCAAGACCAGACCGTCACACCCGGCACCGTGCTTGCCTTCGATGCCAGCGATTCCAGCGACAGCGACGGCAGCATCACGAGCTACGCCTGGAGCACCGGCGAAACCACGCAGCAAATCAGCGTCACCTTCGATACGGCAGGTACCCAGATCATCACGCTCACCGTTACCGACAACCAAGGTGCCAGCGACGGCGCCCAGGTCAGCATCACGGTCGCACAAAGCAGCGACGCCTGGTACTTCCGCGGGACGCCCAACAACTGGGGCAACAGCGCCATGACGGATACCGGCAACCAGGTTTTCTGCACCGAACAGGATTTCGGCAGCAGCAACCCCCGCTTCAAGATCGATCATTACGGGGACTGGAGCGAGAGCTATCCGAGTGCGGACTATCTGGTCAATGCCGATACCCGCTATCAAATCTGCTTCGATGCAACCAGCCATGCCCTGAATGTCACGGCACTAGCAAGCATAGACACCACGCCGCCCGCGGTAAGCGCCAGCCCCGCGCCCGGTGTTTACAGCGTGGCCCAGTCGATCACCCTCAGCATTTCCGACAACCAGGATCCGACGCCGAGTCTCTACTACACCCTTGACGGCAGCACACCGACTACGGCATCGACCTTGTATGCGGGGGAAACCCTGACTGCGCAGGATGTCGGCCCCGGCACGGATCTCACCCTCCGTACCCTGGCCGTCGACAATGCAGGCAACCAACAGCTGCAAAGCTTCGGCTACACCATAGGCGAGCAGGCGACCAGTTCGGATTTCCGCGCGGAAACCATCTACTTCCTGATGACGGCGCGCTTTTACGACGGCGATGCAAGCAACAACTACTACAACCGCGACCGCATCAAGGCGGGCGATCCCCAGTGGCGCGGCGACTTCAAGGGCCTCATTGCCAAGCTCGACTACATCAAGGATCTCGGCTTTACCGCCATCTGGCTAACCCCGCCGGTGGAAAACCGCTCCGGCCTCGACTATCACGGCTACCATGCCTATGACTTCTATACGGTCGACCCGCGCCTGGAATCACCGAACGCCGGCTATCAGGATCTGATCAACGCGGCGCACGCCAAGGGCCTTAAGGTCATTCAGGATGTCGTGGTCAATCATTCCAGCCAGTACGGCCTGCGTGGCCAGGTGTGGATAGATCATTTGCCGATAAAATACTATGTGCCGCAAGGTTCGACTCAGGGACAAATCAGCAACGATCCCTACTTCGGCAATCTCGGTGATTATCAATCCGCCAACCGCGACGACAACGACAACCCGGCGGCGCCGCAGTGGTTCCGCGACCGTCACAACGCGGATCCTGACGGCACCACGCCGCTGGTTGACCCGAAAACCGGCGCCACCGTGCCGCAGGCGGGCTATGATCCCAATCGCTTCTTCGGCATCGACGCCAACAACCTGGATCCCGACTGGTATCACCTCGACGGCTTTATGGCGGGCGGCGACTGGGAAAACCCCAGCGCCCTCCAGAACAAGCATATGGCGGGCGACACCATAGACTTGGCCACCGGCAACCAGAACGTCAAGGATTACATCAACGGCGCCATCCACATGTATCTCGACATGGGGGTCGACGCCATCCGCCTCGACACCGTCAAGCACGTCGAGCGTGACGAACTGCTGAGCTATATCCACGACTGGCAGGCCTACAAGCCGGGGCTGTTCGTATTCGGCGAAAACCTGGTTAAGGGCACCGGCTTCGGCTCGGAACTCGACAACGACAACGCGTCCGCGGTGATCCGTCCCTGGTGGTATACCCGCACTACGCAGGACCCGTCCAACCCCAACGGCGGCGGCGATTCCGGCCTGGCGGTCCTTGATTTCTCGCTGTTCTCCACCTTCCGCGACAATGTCACCCACGGTAACTTCTCCGGTATCGGCGGCATCTTCGGCTGGGACTGGATTTACGGCGACGCCACCAAGCTGGTGACCTTCTTCCAGAACCACGACGTGGGCCCGGATAACGACTTCAAATACCGCTACGGCGGGGCCGAGGCAAATGCCGCCATGGTCTATAACCTGCTGTGGACGGCGCGCGGCATTCCAACCCTGTATTACGGCGAGGAAGTGATGTTTCAGGCGGGGCTGCCGCAGGATATCGCCACCAGCTCGGATACCCTGGATATGACCGGCCGCGCCTATTACGGCCCGGTACTCGACGACCTGGCCGCCACCCAGGCACACCCGCTCTATCAACACATCAAGCGGCTTAACCAAATTCGCCATGCGGTGCCCGCTCTGCAAAAGGCGCCCATGAGCCTGGTTAACGAATGGGGTTCCGACATCAGCTTCGTGCGCGACCTCGGCAGCGAAGGCAGCTACGCGGTGGTCTGTTTGGCCGCCGGAGGCGACCAAAGCATCAGCGTCTCAAACGTGCAGAACGGCACCTATCTCGACGCCGTCACCGGCAACCAGGTCAATGTCACAAACGGCACCCTGAGCTTTACCGTCAAGGCCTATTCGGCGGGCGTTTATGTGCTCGGCGGCCCCGGCAAGGTAGGCAGCGATGGCGCCTACCTCAAGTGATCCCGATTGAACCGGACGCAGTGAGTCCGGTTCTTTTTTCAATCCACACGCAAAAAAGAGAACACATAATGAAAACAAGAATCAGCGTTTTGGTGCTGACACTCATGCCGTTTGCGAGTCAGGCCGATTGGCATTTTCGCGGCACGCCGAACGGCTGGGCCGCCGCAGCCCTGACCCAAACGGGCGCAACTCAGTACCAGACCTGCCAGAGCTTCGCCACGGGCGACGCGTCCGGCGGACCGCGCTTTAAAATCGACCGCTACGGCGACTGGAGCGAAAGCTACCCCACCAGCGACTATTCGGTCGGCTCGAACCTGAGCTATCAGATCACCTTCGACAGCAGCACATCGAACATCACGACAACGGCGGTCGCCGATTGTACCACGTCCGGCTACGCCTCAACATTTGCCAGCCTGTATTTTCGCGGCACGCCGAACACCTGGGCCAGCACCGCCATGCAACTTGTCGCCGATCACACCTGGCAGGCGGTAATCACGTTCGACGGCAGCGCCAACCAGCGCTTCAAGCTGGACCTTTACGGCGACTGGACGCAAAACTACGGCGACGACAACACCGACGGCGTGCTCGATGCAGCCGGGGCCGACATCTATACCGGCGTTTCCGGCGACTATCTGCTGGAAGTAAATGACCAGACCCTGGCGTATTCACTGACGCAAACCAGTTCATGCAGCGGCAGCTGTGCGCCTGCCCCCGAGCGCCTCGGCGCCAGCTACACCGCAACCAAAACCAGCTTCGCCATCTGGTCGCCGGATTCCGCCAATGTGCAACTCTGGCTCGACGGCCAGACCCACGCCATGGAAAAGGCATTGGATGCCAACGGCTACAGCCAGGTTTACCAGGTCGAAGTAACCGGCGATCAGCACCTGAAACCGTACCACTTCGTGGTAAACGGCATCGCGGTGCGCGACCCGTACGGCAAGATGGCGGTGCCGAATGGCGACGACAATATCGTTATCGATATGAACCGGACGGATCTCGGCACCGGCTGGTCGGCACGCCCGGCGCTCGCCCAGCGCGAGGACGCCGTTATCTATGAGGTGCACGTGCGTGACTTCACCATCTCGAGCAACTCAGGTGTCAGCGCCGCCAACAAGGGCAAGTTCCTCGGCATGGTCGAGGGCGGCACGACCTACAATGGCATGAAAACCGGCATCGATCACCTTAAGGAACTCGGCGTCACTCACGTTCAGCTGATGCCCGTTTACGATTTTGCGTCCTGCGCAAACCTCGCCGACAGCACTTGCTACAACTGGGGTTACGACCCGCGCAACTACAACGTGCCGGAAGAGCGCTATTCGCTGACGCCGTACGACTATGAAAATCGCGCCCGCGAATTCAAACAGATGGTTGACGAATTCCACAAGGCGGGCCTTCGCGTGATCATGGACGTGGTCTACAACCACACCTATTCGAAGAGCATGTTCGAAAACATCACCGGCCAGTATTACACTACAACGGATCTTTCCGGCACCGGCAACAGCATAGACGCCAACGTCCCCATGGTGAGCCGAATGATACGCGATTCGCTGGAATACTGGGTCGACGAGTACAACATAGACGGGTTCCGTTTCGACCTTATCGGGGTTTTCGACTATGACGAGGTAGGTGAATGGGGAAGTTACCTCAACGCCAAATTCCCAACTCGCAATCTGCTGCTGTACGGCGAGCCGTGGAACGGTTATGCGTCCGATCCGCGCGAACTGGAGCGGGTGCGACTCGGCACTATCGGCCGCATTCAGGATTCTCATGTCGGGGTGTTCAACCCCAAATATCGCGAGGCGATTAAGGGCCAGAACGATAACGGCGGCTGCAACAACGGCGACTGTTTTGCGTTTAACAACAGCCCGGACATGTGGCGTATCGAAGTGGGCAGCCGCGGCGGCATTCGTTACAGCTATGACGCGGGTGCCGCCATCGATACCTGGGATCCCATGTTCGCCATGGACCCGGAGCAATCGATCAATTATGTCTCAGCCCACGACAACCTGGCGCTGCGCGACAAGATACTGCAATGGGCGGATCTCAACGGTGTCAGTCGTTCCAGCACCTATCTGCGCCGCATTCAGCAATTTGCCAACGGCATCATACTGACCAGCCAGGGCGTGCCGTTTCTGCACGGCGGCGTCGAACTGATGCGCGACAAACAGGAAGACCACAACAGCTACCAGTCGCCGGATTCGGTCAACCAGTACGACTGGCAGTGGAAATCGGATAATGCCGACATTTACGCCTACTACCGGGACGTGGTTGCGTTGCGTAAGGGGCACCCGGGCCTTCGCATGAACAGCTGGCAGGAAATCGACAGCCATGTCGACACCTACAGCCCGCGTTACGGCGTACAGGTTTCCCGTATCGATGCGGCAGCCAACGGCGACGGCTGGGCGGAAATCATCGTGATCTACAACAGCGCCGACGACTACAGCTTTACCCTGCCCGCGGGCACCTGGAAGGTGGCAATGGAAAAATCCGATCCGAATGCGGGCAACGGCCGCGTGGTTAGCGGCTCCGTGATTGCCGAAGGAACGGCTGGGACCCTGCTCTATCGGGAGTAATAAACGCTAAACGGCGCCGCCGTCCGATAACAAAAAACCC
>JBNKEN010000445.1:0-2358 GCA_050288805.1 Pseudoalteromonas sp. | reverse complement strand
CTTCACCGCAAGCGATTCGGGATAACGTTTATCCGTCAGGTTATCGCCGGTGGCCAATTTTTTAAGGATCTCTTCGCAGTTATTCCCCGTGATGCCGGCTACAAAGCTGGCCAGTTTCTTCTTATGGGCGTCGTCTTGCTGAGTTTTGATATAGGAATGCACTTTATCTACCGCCTGTTTCAGTCTGTTGTCGTCAACTGGTTTAAGAACATAATCCAAGGCATGGACTTCAAATGCCTTGACCGCAAATTGGTCGAATGCCGTTACGAACACGATGGCAGGAAGCCGCGTACTTTTTTCGCTGAGTGCACGCGCCACCTCAAATCCGTTCATACCGGGCATTTGAATGTCGAGAAAGATCAAATCGACCTTGTGTTCGGCGCAGGCTTCAAGGGCCTCTTCACCGCTGGCACATAGGGCGATTACCTCGATTTCGGGAAACTGACTTAAACGGACTGCCAGTCCCTTACGGGCCAAGGATTCGTCATCTACGATAATGGCGTTGATCTTACTCATTCAATTCCAGCCTTTTCAAAAGGGATCCGAATATTGACCGTCAGACCGGACGGCGTATTCGGTGATATTACAAATGAATAGTTGTTTTCGTAAAGCGTCTTGAGCCTGTCGCGGGTATTGGCAAGGCCAACACCGGTTGCATTTACCAGGCGTCCGTCTTCTATTTCCGCCCCCGGTCCGTTGTCACGCACCTCTAGCAACAGCTCGTTAGCAAACACCTGCGCCTTGATTTCAATCACGCCGCCGGACATCATCTGCGCGATGGCGTATTTCAGCGAGTTTTCTATTAACGGCTGCAGGATAAGGCTCGGCACCAGCGCCTGTTTGGCGTCCTCACTGATATCAAGTCTCACTTCAAGGCGTTCATCAAAACGCACCTTTTCGATTTCAAGATACAGCATAAGCGCATGCAGTTCCTGCTCAAGCGGGACCTTTTTAATGGGATCGGTATTCAAGGTGTAGCGCAAAAAGTCGCTGAGCCTTGATACCATTTTGTTGGCGTCCTGGTTTTCATTCACCAGAATGAGCGTCGAAATGGCATTGAGGGTATTGAACAAAAAATGCGGGTTCAGCTGATAGCGCAACATCTTAAGCTGCGCCTCATGGGCCATGGTATTGGCCTTCAGCGCTTTTTGCCGTTCGCCCTGCAGCAACTGATAGTATTTAACGCCGAAATACAGGCCGCTCCAACACAGTATGATGTAGACGGAGTCGAGGCCCTGCTTAAAATAGTTGATCCACTCTTCTGGACGATAACCATGGCGGTAAATTTCCCAGAGATTGAATTTCTGCACCACCGACCACAGGGTTCCGGTCAGGTAGGATGCGGTAAATACCACCAATACCAGCGTCCAGGGTTTGGCGTTCCAGACCCGGCGATAGAGGTAACGTAAAGGGACCGTCATCAGGCAGCCCGCATAGGCGTTCAGAAGAATAACGAAAACATAAATGTCGCGCATCTCGAATACCTTGGAGCCGATATAATTTACCAAGGCATAGCCAAACCAGCCCGCTATCTGCAAGACCCAGAAAAATCGTTGGCGATTATCGACAAGTTGCTGCCAGTTCAAGATACGCTGCTACTCCCAGGCTAATATCACTCTATTATATGCTTATGCCGTTTAAACTCACTGCCGGTCGTCCTGCTTTTTATTCTCTTTACCGCAAGACCGAATTTGGCAAAACCATAAAAAAGCAGCCTCAGGCTGCCTTTTTTATGAACTATATAACCGGACTATCGCTAGATACTGATCCGCTTGTAATTGCGGTAGGCAGGCAACCAGTAGTTTTTCTCGATGGCCGCATAAATCGCCTCGTCGTCGATTTCCAAAGCCAGCCCCTGCTCTATCGCTTTTTTAGCCACCGCGAAGGCGATTTTCTTACTCAGCGCCTCGATTTGCGTCAATGCAGGCAACAGACTGCCCTGACCGCTGTTCGCCAATGGCGACGACTCGGCCAGGGTTTCGCTGGCGACCATCAACATCTCCTCGCTGACCCGACTCGCCTTGGCGGCAATCACGCCAAGCCCGATACCCGGGAAAATGTAGCTGTTGTTGCACTGGGGAATATGGTAACGCCGTCCTTCGTATTCCACCGGCGCAAACGGGCTGCCGGTGGCGACGATGGCGCGCCCTTCCGTCCAGTTGATAACGTCTTGTGGCAGTGCTTCAACCTGTTTTGACGGGTTGCTGAGCGGGAAAATAATCGGACGTTCTGAGCCCTGTGCCATGGCGCGGATCACCTGCTCGGTGAAGAGCCCAGGCTGGCCGGATACACCGATAAGGATGTCCGGTTCTGCACAATGCATCACATCGAGCAATGAGGCGTATTCGCCGCTGTAGG
>JBNKEN010000444.1:0-3328 GCA_050288805.1 Pseudoalteromonas sp. | reverse complement strand
CCCAGAAAAACAAACCGGCGGTAAACTGTTCCATATTACCGATAATGGCATTCAGGCTGATGTCCTTGTAGTTACCCTGCATCACCAGTTCGCTGCCCGACATGGTCCGTTCGGCTGAACCATAGGTGCCGGCCTCATCGTATGCCCGATAGTCCCAACCCCGGCTGTTCAGCAGTTTGGCGCTGAGTGCCAGGTTTGCGTCCTTGTCGCCGAAACCGGCCGTCGCAACGGCGCTATAGGAGCCGAACGAACCGCCGCTGAATGCCACTCTTGGCTCTTTAAGGTCCGTGGCTTGTTTCGTCACTATGTTGATAACACCGGTAAACGCGTTGGTGCCGTAGAGGACAGAGCCGGGACCACGCACCACTTCGATGCGATCGATTATCTCCAGAGGAAACAGGCTGTAGATATCCGAAGACAATCCGCCGTTATGGCTTTCCCTGATCGGGCGGCCATTTATCAGCAACAAGATCCAGTTGTCGGTATGGGTCGGTTTACCGCCCCGGGTTGAAACGGCCATGTTGTCCTGCAGGGATGAATTGAACACCAGCATGCTCGGCAAGCGCATCAATACATCGGCCAGGTTTCGCCCGCCATAACCCATGATTTCCCGGCTTGTGATCACGGTAACGATCCCGGCGCTTTTGGATACCGGCTGTGCCGTTTTATCGGCAACCGTTACCTCAAGGTTCAGCAGCTCTTCAAGACTTAACGACATCAGATCCTGCGAGGGATCGGCCTGAACATTGAAACAAGCACAAAACAACAGCCCGCCAACGGCGCTTGTCAGCGACGCGATGCTACGATTCTGGTTTGATTGATTGTGTTGTTTTTGTGAAATAAGCGGATAAGGAAAAAGCGCCATCTGTGCTACGACATAGTTTTTATCACATTATGGAAGCTGCTTCTCAGTTGTCAAAATCTCTGGGCTAAAAATTCAAAGAAAACATTTTGATATAACTCAAAAGCAGCTTCGAACGCGCTGTGTGTTTTTTAATCTTTGCTAAGCTGAGTGAAGGAGCAAAGGAGGCGAAGACAACATGAAATACGCGATCATCAACAAATCCGTCGAAGGCTGCGGGCCCTTACCCAACCTCACCGATTACCCGGCCACCTACAGACATTTTCAGTGGCAGGACGCACGGGCCCATATAAGCGGCTACGGCGAGGGAATGAATATCGCTTATGAGGCCGTGGACCGCCATGTGAACGCCGGACACGGCGAGCAACCCGCGCTTATCTGGTACGGCAAAAAGGATCAAAAAGAGGTTTACAGCTATGCCCGGCTGATGGCGCTCAGCAACCGCTTCGCCAACCTGTTGTCTGAACTCGGGATCAAAAAGGGGGAGCGGGTATACAGTTTGTCGGGGCGCACGCCGCAGCTCTACGCGACCTTGCTGGGCACGTTGAAAGCGGCGGGCGTATTCTGCCCGCTTTTTTCCGCCTTCGGCCCGGAACCCATCAGGGCCAGGATGGAAATCGGCGGCGCCGCCATACTGGTCAGCAGCGCCAAGCTTTATCGAAAGAAGGTTGAAGCCTGGCGCGCCGAGCTTGCTAGCCTTAAGCAGGTGTTGCTGTACGACTGCGACGGCGACTGCCCGGAGGGCTGTATCGATCTGGATAGGGCGCTTTCGCGCCAAAGCGATGCCTACACGCCGCTTGAGACCGAGGAAGAAGATTTTGCGCTGCTGCACTTTACCAGCGGCACCACGGGCAAGCCCAAGGGGGTGGTCCATGTTCACGGCGCCGTGGTGCACCACACCTATTCGGGACACTGCGCCCTCGATATTCACCCGAACGATATCTACTGGTGCACGGCGGATCCCGGCTGGGTCACCGGCACCAGTTACGGCATCATTTCACCCCTTTGCAACCGCGCGACCCTGGTGGTGGATGAGGCGGAATTCGACCCGGAGCGCTGGTACCGCATTTTGAGCGCGGAGCGCGTCAATGTCTGGTACACGGCGCCGACAGCGATTCGTATGCTGATGAAGGCGGGCAGCGAAATGACGCGGGATTACGATTTAAGCGCGCTGCGTTTTCTTGCCAGCGTCGGCGAGCCGCTTAATCCCGAGGCGGTGGTGTGGGGCAACCAAACCTTCGGCAGGCCGTTTCATGACAACTGGTGGCAGACGGAAACCGGCGGCATTATGTTGGCCAATTTCGCCGCCGAGCCGGTTAAGCCCGGTTCCATGGGACGTCCATTGCCGGGCGTGGTCGCGGGGATCGTCAAGGTGGACGAAAACCGCGTGCTGGAGGACATCACCGAGACGGGCCAGACCGGCGAACTGGCGCTCAGGCCCGGGTGGCCGTCGATGTTCCGCGATTATTTAGGCGAGCATCAACGTTATCTCGATTGCTTTAACGGCGACTGGTACCTGAGCGGCGATCTGGCCTATCGGGACGAGGACGGGTATTTTTGGTTCGTCGGACGTAACAAGGATCTGATCAAATCCGCCGGTCACCTGATAGGGCCTTTTGAGGTGGAAAGCGCGCTCATCGAGCATCCGGCGGTCGCCGAGGCCGGGGTCATCGGCCTGCCCGACGAAATCGCCGGCGAATACGTCAAGGCCTATGTGTCGTTGAATCCCGGTTATCAAAACAGCGAGGAGCTGGCAAAAAGCTTGATGGCCCATGCCAGGAAACGGCTCGGCCCGGCAGTGGCCCCGCGGGAGATCAGCATCGAGGCCAGCCTGCCGAAAACCCGCAGCGGAAAAATTATGCGGCGGCTGTTAAAGGCCAGGGAACTAGGGCTGCCCGAGGGGGATATCTCGACCCTTGAAAGCGATGAAAGGAGCGACTCATGACAGGCGAAACACCCAAACCCCACCTCAACAGGGCGCATTTGATTTCGCTCCTCAAGCAAATGCTGCGCATACGGCGTTTTGAGGAAAAATGCGCCGAGCTGTATATGGCGGAAAAAATACGCGGTTTTCTGCATCTGTATATAGGCGAGGAAGCCATCGCCGTCGGCGTGATGCAGGCGCTTGCTGAAGAGGATGCGGTGGTCGCCACCTACCGGGAACACGGTCACGCCCTTGCGCGGGGGCTGGAAATGAATCGGGTAATGGCGGAGATGTACGGCAAGGTCAGCGGCAGCAGCCGCGGGCGCGGCGGCTCGATGCACATCTTCGACAGCGAAAAGCGCTTTTACGGCGGCAATGCCATCGTTGCCGGTGCGTTACCGATGGCGGTGGGGCTGGCGCTGGCGGATAAAATGAGAGGCAAAAACCGAGTAACGGCGTGCTTTTTTGGCGAAGGCGCCGTCGCGGAAGGGGAATTTCATGAAAGCATGAACCTGGCGCAGTTGTGGCAGCTGCCCGTGCTG
>JBNKEN010000443.1:0-17833 GCA_050288805.1 Pseudoalteromonas sp. | reverse complement strand
GAGCAGCCTTTTCTTCGATGATTGCAGGCAACACCGTTAAATCAACTGATTGAGTATTAATATAATTTAACCAAGCTATATTTTCTTGAACAATGCAAAATTTTAGTTGGTATTCACCTTGATTCACCTGTGAATCGATGTCTAACTCAAGTTCGACCAAACTTTGTGGTGGAATATCATCATCAATGGGGGTGCGGATACCTTGTATTTCTTTGTCATCGAGTAACAGTTTATAGGATAAAAATGAGTTGCTTTTCTTCGATGAAAGAAAGGCATGTGGGGAATTGTTACGAACGGTTATTTTTATCTTCTCTCGCACATCAGCGCGAATCGTAATGTTTTTTAAGCCACAAGAAATGAATAGCTGTTGTTGATGTTGCTTGTTAACGGGAGTAAAAAGATGAAGCTGCGTGTGAGTCATAACTGAAAATGTAAGATGGCTTTTATTGGGCCATCTTACATTGATTGGTTTTATTTTTGAATAAGAGTATTTAGGCGATCGATACTCTCTTGCTGGCGTTTAATGATAGCGGTCAACACTGCCACTATGTCCATGGTTGAAAGGCTTTTCCTGTCATTCATAGCGACCAGTTCCGGAACATCTTCTGCAATAAACCCAGCATAGGTTTCAGTGGGTTCAGCTTTGTATTCATAAGTAACGGGTGTCAGGGCTTCTAAGGCGCTGAGTGCTTGCTCGTACGAAAGCGAGGCGATATTTTGCTTTAGGACTCGACTGGAAGCATTGGTCCAGGTTCCGCCGCTAGACAAATAGGCTCCATTTGCATGCTCGATTGGGTGGGATGGAGCTGCAGTCGTATCGATACCTAAACTTAAAGAACCGTCGTTACCTAGATTAAATATATGATTATTGGTATTGTTCCAAAAAGACAATGAAGTACCGTCACTATTGTAAAGATAAAAGCCATCCCCACTACCGGTTCGGGTACCTATCTTCAGGCTGGAATCTGTGCCACTAATGCTGATGCGGCCATTTTTGACGTCAAGCACTTCAGAAGGACTGTTATTGTTAATTCCTACCCTGCCAAAGTTATCAACTAAAAGTGAGCTGGTACCATCAGCTAAACGGACATCGAATAAGCCGTTCGGCACGTTTGCAGTCCCCATCCCGATCCCCACCTTGCCATCGCTTTTGACTGAAAAGATCGAGTTACCGCCAGTGCTTTGCGCATCAAACAAAAAGCGAGGAATGAAACCGTTATCCACGTTGATACCGAAATTGCCGAGCGAACTTACCAGCACAGCGTGGTTATTGGCATCGGCCGGGTGGGCGATATCGAGTATACCGTCTGGTGTTTGGGTCTCAAAACCTATGTCCCCGTCGTTAGCTATAAAAAGACTGTTTTTTGGTGCCCCGGGGGCTATTTTAAAGGGGATGCTTCCGGCGTTTGTGACATCTCGAACGAAAAAGTTGGTTTCGTTACCCGCCACATCCCAGGACTGGGTGGCAAAGCCGCCCGTTTGATCCTGGTTTAGGCGGATGCCCGGGCTGTTGCCCGATTTGATTTCCAGGTTGAGTGAGGGCGTGCCGGTACCCATACCCACACGGCCGGTGCTATCTATAAACAGGGCGTTGTCGTTAGTACCATCCATGATTTTAAAGGGAGTACTATTCAAATCTATATTCTTGATAGCAAAAAAATTGTTACCGCCGTTGGCAGAATCGTTAACCGTAATTTCCCAATCTCTGCTCGGAAATGAACCGCTGGCGCTGGTATCGGTAAAGCGAATGCGCAGGTTATTTTCTTTTAGCCGGATGGTATCGAAGTTGAAATTCTCCCCGTTGCTGCAATCGAAACCGACGCATATGCTGCCGCTGACGATCAGGTCGTCACTGATTACCTGATCGGCGGACGCGGAAAGGCTGGCGCCAAGGGCTGCGAGTGACAAGCCCGAGGTTAGCAGTTTCTTATATAGTTTATTCATGACTCTTTACCTTTGCTGCAGCTTCCAGGCGTTCAAGCTCTTTTTCGCTTTTTGAAGAATAGGTTGCAAATTGCCCCCATTGGTTTTTGAACTGACCCGATGCGACGGCTACCCGGCTGATGTAACCGGTGGCGTCCTCAGGGCGGCCGTTATTGATGGTGTCTTTTACCTCAACCAGGTATTTTACGGCTTGAATCTGGTATTGATATTCGCCCTCATAGGGTAAATCCAATTCTGAAATGTTGACAGAGGGAGTGTCAGTTTCGAACTGTTTACTAAAACCGCCGGCCCCTGAAATGGTCACCGTAAATTTGTCGAAGGATTGTTCAGGCGTAAAGTCGATAAAACGCTGCGACACTGTAACCTGTATTTTGCCCGGGGTAACTTTGTTAAACTTGTTATGCAGAGCATAAGCTTGCTGTAGTTCGTATACATCGGTTGCAGCCGCGGCAGGGAAACCACAAGCCAGGCAGAGAACGGCGCAGGGGAGCAGACGTTGCATTTTTCTTCTTCCTTTACTGAGTTGCCCTTAAGTGACAAAAGGCTTAGTCTTTATTTCTGGTAAGTTTAACAAAAATTTACAGTTGTGAAATAATAAAACGAATAAAAATTGGTGTGCGCGTGTGCGTACCTTTCTGCGCTATCTTGAGGAAACTATGAAAAAAACTAAAGTCGCCGTACTGGTCTCTCTGTTGGCATCAGTCCCGGTTTGTGCGAGTGTCAATTCGCTGGATAATATCCTTGATGCGATCAATAAGCTGGAGAACAAAAAAGAGCCCAAATGCTACGCGACCGCTTCGCGGCTGGAAGACTTTATGTTCGGTACGCCCCTGTCCGATAGCGCTCGTTTTTCAAAAAACCTGCTGCAAAAGCATTACATAGAACTGCTATGGCAGGCTGCTTCTAAATTAGCACATGAACAAAATGAAGAATTTGTATTGCAATCGCATATTTCGCAGGCGCAAAAATCATATTTTACGGTCACGCAACTCGAAAACGGACATTGGTCACTGGCATTTCCGTCCGGGAAAACATTGACCCTGAATAAAAATGACAAGCGCCAGTATGAAAGTATCGCTTATTCTCTGCGTGCAGTATTGGCCGCCCAACAGGACGTCCTGCTGAGCCCGGATGACACCCTGCTACCCTTGTCGGACCTTGCGGTTGAGGAATTGAAAAACAGCCTTGATTTTTACACCCTGGCTGCGTTGAAAGTGGCCGATAACCAAGCGAAGGCGAACGATGAGCGAGATGTTTCTGACTCATTGTTGCAGTCTGTCTGGCTGCAGTTGGGATTGCAAAAAAGCGGCGAAAATCAAGTGGCGGAAAAACGCGACTATGCGCCTATCAAGTCGCCCTTGTTAAAGGAGATGATGGAACGAAAACTTACCTCTTATGCTTCGTACAACAAGGTCAGCAACCAGGTGTTTCTGCGTAACCTGCAGGTTTATTTCGCCCGGGTTACCTGGCCGAGCGACGAAAGCGAAGGGCAGGCGATCATTGACAAGTTTACTCAACTGGTCACCGACTTTTCCGCCGATCTGTACGCAGGGGCTCAAGCCGATGCGATGAAGCGTAATGCGAGCCTTATCAGCGAAGAGGACGTGCATCATTTTACCCGCCACTTCATTCCTCACTATCTGAATGAATTCGAAGATGTGGTGTTTTTTCCTAAATTGGAAAAGGATCAGCAAGTCTATATGGAATCCTATGATATGGATGCCTTCAGGGATGTGGGTGGTCACTGGATCTACCTGAATAATGCCATTAACCGCAATGGTTTCCAGCTATACCTGGAGCCGGATCCGTTTGCAGCCGAATTGCTGGTGGAAAATATCGCCCAGTATGCAGTGTTACTATTGCGGGTCGCCGGAAATATCGTCAAAGCGGAAGATAAGGAATATTTGCAGGCGAAATACCTGGACCAGGCGGTTGCAGAGTTGGATCGTAAACTGGCACTGCATAACGCGGCGAAAGATACAAGCAACGCGTCTGAAGCCTTGGTGTCGGTCGATTCCGGCTCGCGTGTAACGGGGGCGTTATTCGCCGATGTGACCGCACAGGCGGGAATCAATTACAGGCATACTTCTTCAGATTGGCTTAACCGCCAGCTCCGCTCCTTTATCAAGGTCGATGAAAGCAACGGTATATTGACGATTCCCCCGGCTTTCGGTGGCTCGGGTATTGCGACCAAGGATATTAATAATGACGGCCTGATCGATATCCTGGTCCTGGGCGGACGTGGCAACTCGTTGTATATCAATGATGGTAAGGGCGGCTTCGCGGATAAAACCCAGGAGTTTGGCCTTGATTGGCAACGCCCGGAAGATAAGCTGCCAGGAGAAAGCCGGCAGCCGATTATTGCGGATCTGGATAACGACGGTTGGCAGGACATTATCATTACCTATGTGAATGACAGCCATCGAGTTTACAGGAACATCGAAGGCAAGCGCTTTGAAGACGTCACCGACATCGCCAGCTTAGGCGGCAAAGACTTGGTTGGCGGTCCTGCGACCGTGTTCGATTATGACAACGATGGTGATCTGGATGTTTATATCACCTATTTCGGTAATTACATCAAGGGGGATTTACCCACCCTGAAACGTCATAATGCGAATGGAAGTCCCAACCAGCTGTTTGAAAACCAAGGCGGTTTCAAGTTTAAAAACGTGACAGAGGGTTCGGGGCTGGATAACCGAGGATGGTCGCAGGCAGTTGCCCATACCGATCTTAACAACGACGGATGGCAGGACGTCATAGTCGGCAACGATTTTGGCGTTAACGGCTATTACTTGAACCAGGGAGACGGTACATTCACTGAGGTATCACGGGCGGCAGGAACAGATAAACCGTCTTACACCATGGGGATAGGGATAACAGACCTTAACCAGGATCAATTGCCCGACGTTTATATCTCCAACATAGTGACGATGAACAAGGACGAAAGTTACATTCTGCCAAACCAGGATACGCGATTGAAGTTCAATGCGGATAAGCTGGCCAATATGCGAGTGGTGGAAGCGAATGATCTGTTCATTTCTAAAAGCGGTAAAAAAGCCCTTGAATTCCAGGCCAGTGATAAAATCGGGCGGGGTTACTCGTCGACCGGTTGGTCCTGGGGAGCCAGCTTTTTCGACGCGGATCTGGATGGCGATGACGATCTTTACGTGTTGAACGGTATGAACGAATTCAACCTGTACAGCAGTAAAAACCCTTATTATCAGGATCCCGAAGGTAATGCGAACCCGGATGTTATATTCCCTGTAAGCGAACGAGAGCAGAACGTCTACTTTGAAAACAAGGCGGGTAAGCTGCAAAACGCGTCCAAAGGTTCCGGGCTGGATATTCTCAGTAACTCGCGTAGCGCCGGCTATTTCGATTACGACGGTGACGGTGATTTAGATGTGGTGATCAACAATTACCATGAGTCGCTTTCGTTGTTTAGAAATAATGCCGAGGCCAGCCATAACAATTGGCTCAAGGTCAAATTGACCGGTGACCCTAAGCAAAAGGTCAACGCCGATGCCATTGGCGCCCGTATTTATGTCACCTTGCCAAACGGTCATAAAATATGGCGTGAGATCCGAGGCACGGATGGTTATATGTCGGTTAACCCGAGTGAACAACACTTCGGTCTGGGCCAGGCTAAAAAGGTCGATGTGGAAGTCGTCTGGCCAAATAAAAAAGTGCAAAAGTTTGCCGGTGTAAACGTAAATCAAAGGTTGGCGTTACACCTTTAAACTTGAATCGAGCGGGTTGCGACGGTGTTTTCAACCCGCTCTGTTATATTGCAGAGAAGTTGAATGAGAATAGTGTTTTATCTCGCTATGTTGTGCCTGGCGAGTGTGAGTAGGGCGGAGGAAATAAATAAGCCGATTGCCAGCGAAATTGAAGATGCGGTGTTCGCGGCTTGGTTAACTGCTTACAGCAGCAAGCAACCTCAATTGCAAGCGTTGTTGCAAAGCGCAGGTCACCAGCGAGACGTCGGCTATCTAAACTCTTTGGTACTGGAACCTTCCCCTTATTTACTGAGGCATGCGGTGAATCCGGTCAACTGGCAGGTATGGAAAGCCGGGTTAACGCGTGCAGAAAAAACCAATCGTTTGATTTTTTTGTCTGTCGGTTATTCGACGTGCCATTGGTGTCACGTGATGGAAAAGGAAAGTTTTTTCGATGAAGAGCTTGCTTCATTGTTGAACCGGCATTTCGTCAGCATCAAGGTCGATCGCGAATTAAGTCCTCAAATTGACGGTTATTTCAGTCAGCTTCAAGCGCTGGTGAAGGGCAGCGGTGGCTGGCCCATCACGGCGGTTTTAACTCCTGACGGCAAGCCCGTGTGGATAGATGCCTATCTCCCTACCGATACCTTGCAACAGCACTTAGAACGCTTGTCTTCGTTGTGGCAAAAAAAGCCCGGCAGGTTGCAACAGGTTGCGAAAAATTTGCTTGCACAAACGTCTGAACTGGGAGCCAGACAAACCCAGGAAATGCCGTGGCAGAGCGATTTACCCCAACGCTCGTTTGCAACCTGGCGCAATTCGATGGACCAAACTTTCGGGGGATTTTCCGGTGCGCCTAAATTCCCCGAAGAAAATTTTCTACTGCTGACGTTAAGCCAATATCAGCATTTTCCCGACAACGCACTGGAACGGCAGATCAAGCTGACGCTTGATAACTTGCGGTACGGCGGCCTCAGGGATCATATACACGGAGGTTTTTATCGCTACGCCAGTGACGGAGCCTGGTTAGTCCCGCACTTTGAAAAAATGCTCTACAACCAAGCTTTACTTATTTCAGTGTTTAGTCGCGCAAGTCGAGTGTTTTCAAGCCCTGAGTACCTGGCGGTTGCCGAGGATATTTTGGCTTTTTCTGACGATTTTTTGCGAGCCTCTGAAGGTGGATATTATAGTGCGATCGATGCCGACTACATGGGGAAGGAAGGGCGCTATTACCTGTTTTCAAATAAAGAGTTGGCTGATGTTCCCCCAGCGGTTAGAAATGATTTCGAGTGGCGGGAAAGTGTAGAACAGGGGCAGAACCTGGCGCTGGCAAAAAAGGGGCAGGAACCTTCTCACTCCGCTCGTGCCGCGTTGGCGGCAATCAAGTTATCGCAACCGCTTCCCCATGTGGACGAAAAGCTGTTATTGGGTTGGAATGCGCTGATGGTGAATGCGTTGGCCGACCTTTATAACGCCAGCGGAAAGCGTATTTATTTGGACGAAGCGATCCGTTTGGCGGAGCATATAGAACAGAATTTCGTCAGAAATGGCGGATTTGCTCGAGCCGTCTATCAAGGTGAATTTAGTGGGGATGCGCAATTTGAGGATTACAGCTATTTGACCCAAGCCTGTCTGACGTTATTCCAGTATACACGGGAGTCCAGATGGTTAAGCCTGGCATTTAAGCATTATCTGAATGCCCAGGATAGCTATGTTTCCTTGCCGGGAGGTTTGCTCCATAAAGACAGCGAGCTGCCTTCTGCGCTTGCGATATTCGTGGAAAACGGACGGCGCCTTAAGGCGTGGGGTCAACCGGTACGGGAGCCGTGGCAACAGAGCCGAGACAAATTGAGGCAACTTTTTGCTGTGGAATCCGGGCGCGGGTTTTATGCCGCAATGGTGTTAAGCGACAAGCAGGAAACCCTTTCCCGTAACAGGGTGTTTGCGCAGGGGCATGGCGGCGTCAGTTTGCAGAAGATGCCGAACGGACTGCAATTGGCATTCGATATTGCCCCCGGGTGGCATATCAATTCTCATCGCCCGAACCAGCCCTCTTTGATTGCAACCGAGGTATATCTGAATGGGCGAAAATTGAACGGTGTGGAATTTCCTCCCGGTGTTGAAAAGAAATTAGGATTCGACTCGCGACCTTTGAGTTTATTCGAGGGGCGTTTTTCCGTGACGCTACCCGACCCCGGAGCAGGGCAACTAGTGCTTAAGCTTCAGGCGTGTAGCAATGAGCTATGCCTGTTGCCGGAGACGTTGAACTTTTTTCTTGGCGCGAGCGATTAAGCATGAAAGCGACAAACCTGAATATCCAACCGGTGGATGTGTTCGCCTGCCTGGCTAAATTGAGATCGCGTGGGGTTTTGTTCCTGCTCGGTTGTTGTTTTTACGCTTTTGTTTCGACATCACCGGCATGGGCCGAGCCTCAGAAGCTTGTCAGCCAGTTTAACAGCGCGGACTACGTTGACGACACCGAATGCAAAGCCTGTCACGGGCGTATTTATGAATCCTATCAAAGCGTCGGCATGGCCAATTCGTTTATGCGGCCATCGAAGGCCAAGGTTGTTGAAGACTTTGAAGCAGAGCCTTATTTCCACACTAAATCACAACGCTATTACCGAATAGAAAAAAGCGGAGATGAGTTGTATTTTGAGCGCTACCAGTTGGATGACAAAGGAAATAAGGTTAACCAATTTCGGCGTAAGGTCGACTGGGTGATGGGATCTGGAAACAAGGCCAGGAGTTATCTTTACCAAAATAAAAGCGGCGAGTTATATTTGTTTCCCCTTGGCTGGTATAGCGACGGACGAGAGTGGGCCATGTCACCGGGGTTTGATCGCAAGGAGCATTTTGGTTTGACAAGACAGGTTCGGCGCGAATGCATGTTTTGTCACAATGCCTACCCGGATGTAGAACAGGGTACGGATGCGCATTGGTATCCTCAACAGTTTCCACAAACACTGCCCGAAGGGATCGGCTGTCAGCGTTGTCACGGGCCTGGTGCAAAACATATTGCGGTTGCACAGAAAGAGAACAGCTCTTCGTATGACGTCTGGGACAGCATCGTAGAGCCTGGCAGGCTTTCGGTGTCCCAGCGGGATGCCGTTTGTGATCAATGCCATCTGCTGCCCTCGGTCGATTTGGTCGGGATTCGACAATTTTCCCGAGGAGATTACTCCTTCAAACCCGGTGAAGAGCTGATCGACTATCTTCTGCATATCGATATTAAAGACGCTGAGGTACCGCGTCATGAAAGGTTCGAGATCGACCATCAGTCATATCGATTTAAGCAGAGCCAGTGTGTACAGCAAAGCGGTGGCACCTTCAGCTGTACCAGCTGTCACGATCCCCACAGTAAGCCAACCAAAGCCGTTCGTATCGCCAAATATAACCAGGTATGTAGCGATTGTCATAAAAATGTCGAGCACCCAAAGAACGTGGAAAAACCGGCCGTAGACTGCGTATCTTGCCATATGCCACAACGAAGAACGCAAGATGTGGTGCATGTGGTTATGACGGATCATAAAATAATCCGCGATAAGGGAAGTGCAGATTTATTGCAACCACTGGAAGAGCAGTCCCCGGTTATTGAGGAATTGGACTTTTTGATGCCCGCATTGTCCCCGCAAGGGAGTGAAGGGGAAATATATAAGGTCATCACTTTGCTGAGAAGCCAGGTGACGCCTTATTTTCTGCAACGCTTGGAAACCCTGTTGCAGCAAAATAAATCGGGTGATCTGCTTCCTTACTTTGATTTGGCCAGAGCGCAACTTCTGTTGAAACGCTACCAAGATGCCGACAGCACCTTGAATAAATTGCTGAAAAGCTATCCGGGAAATCAACAGCTGTTACAGTGGTTGGCGGTAGCGGAAATCTCTTTGGACAAATATGAGCTGGCTTACCGCCATTTAAATGCGGTCCTAAACGCTAATCCCGAGCATGTCGAGGTGCGCTTCAACTTGGCGTTAGCTTATCTTAAGCAAAACAAACCGGAGCTGGCCGATGACACATTGAAAACAACGCTAATCTACGCTCCGGAGTTTGCAACCGCCTGGTTTTACCGTGGAAAA
Source organism: Pseudoalteromonas sp. (assembly GCA_050288805.1). GTDB lineage: Bacteria > Pseudomonadota > Gammaproteobacteria > Enterobacterales > Alteromonadaceae > Pseudoalteromonas. Next base: position 8,094 of record JBNKEN010000443.1, on the reverse strand, counting down.
ATTGCCCTCAACAAGAACAAATGGCAAGTGGCCGAGAAGTATTTCCTCAAATCTCTTGAATTAGACCCTTCTCTGTCCCGTGCTTATTCCGAGCTGATAAAGCTCTATACGGCACAGGGGAATGAAGATAAGGCTTGGTATTACACTAAGCTTGGACTCCAGTTTTCACTTAGACCTGAGATTTTAAAGCGGCAGTTCGGGCCTCTCCCGAAACAGCCCGCAAGGGCTAATTAACCATGTGTTTCTGCACTGCAGAGTGTTCTCTAAGGTATCATAGCGGGCGTCACCGGCCATAAATAAAAAGCCTTTAAATGCCGTTGGATGTTGTACAGGGTGTTTGGGGGCGTGTTATTCGAATGATAATTTTTACTTAACAATTAAAGCTAAAAAGGGCGTGAATGAAGAATTCTTTTACGTGGAGAAGTAATGAAAATAAATAAAGTAAGTGTGCTGTTTGCCGTTTGTGCGGCGCTTCCTTCCATTGGATTTGCCGCGAAGGAATCGCTTTATATGAAGCAGAGCCCTGGTGCTGAGATCAACATTGAGCATCAGAAGAAAAAAGACTCGGTCGGAACTTCTCTGGGTGAAGAGTTGCTACCTTATCCTTTACTTAAAAAAGGTGATCGTACCCCGTTTGATATTTGGCGTTATGCCGGCCGGGGAGATTCTTCTTTTGACGGTCCTCAATTGCCCGTGAGTTGGGAAGAGTGGTTGGCGAAACATCGCAGTGAAAAACCCGGTTTTATGCGGGAGATCAGGCAATACATGACCAGTCGGTTCGACTTAAATGGTGAGACGATAAAAGGCGCATATATGTCGGGCGGGCGTAAGCCTGTGATGGCAGGCCCCGTTGCCCGACTGCCCGAAGCGGTTGGTAGTTTTGAAGCGTTATCGCAAATGGCACCCGAGGAAATTCGTGCTAAAGATTTATTCCCTTATAAACCCCTGGCTCATCCTTCACATACGACGGCTCATATGGTATTTCCCGATTCTTGGATAAAGGTTCACCCGGAGCATGAACGGATCGATATGGATCATGATTTTCCTGATGCTTACCTTCCGGTGTTCCCTCCCGCGATGTACTTGACCACGCATAAGGAACTGGGGGATGTTACTCAAGGACGTGAGGTAACCTTAGGAAATTATTGGGAAATATTTAACGGTCTGTTGACGCCGGAGCAGATGGAGGGCTTGAAGGAGCTTTTACGCCCGACTCCGACGACCTGGTTTAACCAAACATCGCACCGGCTGACCGAAGCGCCGAGTGCGGGTGTAGCCTGTTTTGATTGCCACGTTAATGGTCACACAAACGGGGCCTTTGAGTTGGCGCCGGACAGCAGGCCAAATCCGGCGCGTTTACGTGTCGATACGCCGACCATGCGGGGAAATTACAATCTGATGCAATTGTCGTCTAAGCGCTCGATACGCAGCATGGATCACTTTGCTGAAGTAGAAGAGTACTTCGATGGTAATCCGGCGATGATGCAAAATATAGGTCCACGAGGCGTGAATCGCACGGTAACCAACCGGATGGGTGATTTCAATGCCATCCTGGACTATCCGCCCGCCCCCAAACTCGGTCCGCTAGGTAAACTTATCCCGGCTAAAGCAACACAAGCCGAGCTTCGAGGGGAGGCTATATTCTGGGGGAAAGGGCAGTGTGCCCAATGCCACAACGGTCCCGCCTTTGTTGACGATTATATGCATGACTTGCAGGTTGAACGGTTTTATATTGGCCGACCTGAAGGCCCTATCAAGACATTCCCTCTGCGAGGAATCAAGGACAGCCCGCCCTATTTACATGATGGCCGAGCTCCGACACTCCCAGATGCGATTGAGTTCTTTAATCTTGTTTTGGAGTTAAAGCTGTCTAAGCAAGAGAAAGATGATTTGCTGGCCTTTCTGTTGGTGATATAAATTCAGGGCCATGTTCCGTTGAAGCGGAACATGGCCCTGCTGCTTTTAAGGTTTTTATACGGGGCTAATCCAGAGAGGGAGTGACAGGCAGGTAAGTGCCGTTTAGTGGTTTTCTCTGTTTTGGGCTCATTGAAAATGAAGCCCGCTGATGAGGGCGTTGAGTTCTTCCTTAAAGCGTTCTTTTTCTTTCTTAGGTGCGATGCCCTGCAGCAAGAGAAAGCGCGTCTCTTGTACTGATACGATTTGATATACCCAAAAATCCTGCCCCTCTTTGTGCATATACGCAAATGACTCAAGTGCCGGTATTTTATCTACTGTGGTTGCCTTATGGTTCAGGATTTCAACTTTTTCGAACGTCTTGTCCCGTGAAAGAAAGTGTTCGCTCAGTTTTTCCAAATCACTGATTTTTTCCTTGGTTGTGCCATGGCTGACAACCACTCTGTTCCATTCATTGGCGTCATTGGGTAAGGTCAGAACCAGGGAATTTGAAAATCTCTCCAAGGCTTTAAAGTTACCCAATTTTGTAAAAGCAAAAGGAAGCCCGGTATAAACGCGTTGCTTCTGGTTTGTTTTTACCGTCAGCGATTCAATCGCCTTAATGATTTGCTCTTTGTGGCTGTTACTGGCGCTTTGCGGAAAGCTGGCTTCCACTTGAATACTGGAAAGCTCATCGCCGGCCAGGAGCCAAAGTTTCGTGTAATAAATACCGGCAATGTTTTGTTGTAATGTTAACAGGCGACATTTGGCACCGCTAATTTCAACTTCCTTGTCATCGAGCAAAGCCAGCTGCAGTTTTGCAAGCGATGCGGTTGTAATCTGTTCATTGTAGGCAGAGTAAGGTGTTTCTATTTCTTGAATTTTGATCCGGGTAAAGGTTTCCGGTTGGACAAAACCGTAATGTTCCGGGGTGATACGAAAGCCCGCAGGAGGAAGCATCGCGGCAGCAAGCCCGGGGCTAAGTTGAAATGCCTGGTAATTGGGTTGCGGTAGTTGCTGGGTTGCCGTACAGGCAACAAGTAATGAGCAGGGAATAAAGAGTCCGAATATTTTTATTAGGTTCATAAAGGTACAATATTTATCAAAGGGTAAATGGTAATCAAATATTTTAGGTAATTGAATCACCGGCTTTGTAATTTATCGATTATTTAGTCCATAATAGCAACTTAATCCTAACCCGTTTAACGGGCTAAGCTTCTATCCCGCTTAAAAATTAACGTAAAAAGGGACTGCTCGTGTTTCGGCTTCATTTGATATTACCCAATATGTCCGTTGAAAATTACTTTTTCAAAGTTATAGGCTTCATTTCCTTATTGTATAGTGGAGTTGCTATGGCGGGGACGCCGACATTTGCAATTTCCTTCAGCCCAACGACGATAGCCCCGGGGGCTACCAGTAAACTGACCTATACCATGGACAATTCCGCAAACACAGTTGGTGTCAGTCAGTTGGGGTTTTCCAATACGTTACCGGCGGGGATGACGATTCAGAATCCGAATAATAGCCTTACCGACTGTATCGACGGTACTTTTATTGCAACCGAAGGTAGTAGCAGTATCACATTCAGCGATTATCGTCTTGGCGCCGGACAAAGCTGTACCTTCAGTATCGATGTGACCAGCAGCACTGGTGGCTCACATACCAACACCACTGGGGCCTTAACCAGCAGTGAAGGGAGTTCAGGCACTGCGAGTGCGACGTTGACCGTAGATACCGCTCGCCCCGGTTTTAGCGGTGTTTTTTCGCCAGCGACCATGACTCCAGGCTCTGTCAGTACCTTGACCTATACGGTCGACAACAGCCTCAATGGCGCAAACGCACTGTTATTGACTGTTTCGGATACCTTGCCGTCAGGCGTAGTCGTTGCCGATTCACCGAATGCAAGCAGTACCTGTAATCAGACGTTCACACCTACTTTTACTGTTACCCCAGGCGGAAGTACGTTTACGATGCAGTTAGGCGGCGTTGCCGCAGGGGCAACCTGCACCATTCAATATGACGTAACCTCAGATTCGGTCGGCTACTATGTTCATACATCCGGACAGTTGTCGCAGAACGGCTCCAATCCCAGTGGTTCGGCAACCGCTGCGCTGAATGTAGAAATCCCGTTTTTGAACGCGGTCTTTGACCCGAGCTCGGTTTCACCCGGTACTGAGGCGACTTTAAGGTTTACCCTGACTAACAGCGACCGCAATAACGACGCCACAGGTATCAGTTTTACCGATGATTTGAACGCTGCCTTATCGGGGCTAACGGCAACTGCACTTCCCTCAAGTGGTTTCTGCGGTGCGGGTTCAACGATCAGCGGTACCAGCAATTTGACTATTTCGAATGCCAGCGTGGTCTCCGGGGGGGCATGCTCATTCGATGTGACGGTTTTGGTGCCGAGCAATGCGGCAGCTGGCTCTTACACCAATAATACCAGCACAATAAACCTGACTCTCGGCAGTGCAACTACTAAGGCCGCCGTTAGCAATACATTGGGGGTGGTGAATGCGCCTGTGGTCACAGCCCAATTTGTGAATGATCCCATCGGGGCTGGGGAAGATACGACCCTTAGATTTACACTTACCAATACAGACTCGGCCAATGCGGCTACCGCGATGACCTTTCAAATGTTGATTAATAATCAGATGGGAATGGTGATCAAGACATTGCCAGCCGCCAATTCTTGCGGCAGTGGTTCGTCATTTTCTCAGCAAAATTCATCTGGCGCGTTGTCTGTCGTGATTTCGAATGCAAACTTAGCCGCGGGGGCTAACTGTACATTTGACTATGTGCTGACGGTGCCTAGCGACGCTCAGCCTGGAAATTATGATTTCGCCTCCACCCCAGTACCAGCAACAATTAGCGGACAGACCTACTATAGCGCCGCAGCTACTGCTTCTTTGGAAGTTGTCAGCGCACCGGCACTGGCATTGGATGTGATTGAAAGTGCCGTGGAACCCGGCGGAACCGTCACAACCCAGTTTACATTGAATTACAATGCTAACGCGGGCAGTGATGCAACCGGAGTTGCTTTTACTCTGGATCTGGACGCGGCACTTACCGGCCTGACGTCAACCTCGGGAACGCAATCGAATGTCTGCGGTAGCGGGTCTTCATTCGGCGGAACATCGACTTTGACCTTAAGTGGTGCGAGCCTTTCCCCGGGAGATAGCTGTACGTTTTCAGTGACTCTGCAGGTACCGGGCGGTGCATCACCGGGAGTGGTCACATTGACCAGTTCACAAGTGAGTGCAACGGTGGGCAGTAAGGCGGCCACTTATACTGCGGTTTCCGATACTCTGAGTATATCAGGGCTAACATTTACTCATTCGTTTCTCACCAATCCTACGTTGGCAGGAACCAACAACACAATAAGATATACAATCAGCAATGCGGCCAGCGCACCTGCGGCAACTGCGATACAGTTTAGCCATAGTTTGACGGGGGTTGTTACGGGGATGGCGGCGACCGGCCTGCCCGCTACGCCATGTAACGGGAGTTCGTCTATCGCGGGGACAACCACCGTAATTTTAACGGGTGGTGAGCTCCAACCGGGCGCCAGTTGTACGTTTGATGTTGCGGTTGCGATCCCGGCGAGTTCAGCCGGTTCTTATGGTTCGGTCACCAGCACTTTAGGGGCTACGGTCAATAGCACTAATACGGCGAGCGCAGCATCGACCAGTATTCTGAATATTGAAGAATTATCCCTGCTATTGGGCACCACTGCGTCGAGCCCAACCTCAGTATCGCCTATTCCAGTTACCATCACCTTCAGTCGTGATGTGGTCAACTTCGATGTAAACGATCTGAGTATAACTAACGGCAGCGCCTCCAATTTTGCCGGTTCGGGCTCCATTTATACCTTAGATATTGTTCCTGCCGCAGATGGTAATGTCACCTTGGATATAGCCGCCAATGTAGCCGATGACGCGGTAGATAATTCGGTTAAGAACCCAGCTGCAACCCCGTTGGTCGTTGCCTATCAGGCTATTCCAGATACCCCTGCCCCTGTGTTGGCCGTTTCTGCGCCGAGCCTGGATAAGACCAATACCGGGCCTGTTACTTATACGGTTACTTATACCGATGCTGAGGTTGTGAGCCTGAGTGCCAGCGCAATTACGTTAAATAAATTGGGTACGGCGAATGCCAGTATTTCAGTTACCGGGGGGGGCACCAGTACTCCTACGGTGTCATTATTTAATATAACCGGGGATGGTTCGCTCGGTATAAGTATCGCTTCAGGTACAGCAAGGAACGGTACGGAAACGGCCGGGGCTTCGGCTCCCAGTACGACGTTTGCGGTCGACAATACCAAACCGACCGTGACTATAACGGATACGGTTGCCAGTTCAATCAACAGCGCGTTTACGGCTGCTATTTCCTTTAGTGAAGATGTGACCGGTTTTACGGTTGACGATATCAGTGCAACAAATGCTTCCTTGAGCAACTTCAGCGCATTGAGTGCAACCAGCTATGAGGTGTTGGTTACTCCTTCAAGCGACGGAACCGTGACGGTTAATGTGTTGGCGGGAGTGGCCCAGGACGGAGCCGGTAACGGTAACTCTGCGGCCAGCTCTCACAGTGTCACTTACGATGCCACCCAACCGACGGTTGCGATTGCTTCTTCTGCGACCACTTATAACGCACCGTTTACGGCAACCATTACCTTTAGCGAAAGTGTCGGCGATTTTGATATCAATGATATTGCGGTTGTGGGAGCTGTACTCTCCAACTTTTCAGGGGCGGGGCAGAATTACTCCATAACGGTGACCCCAACTGTAGAAGGGACGGTTTCTCTGGATATTCCAGCCGATGCGGCACATGATGCCACCGGTAATGGCAATCAGGCGGCGACACAGTACAACGTCATCTATGATGTGACCTCTCCATCAGTGGTGATCGGGGGACCCTCAGTTTCTCAAAACGCTCCTTTCACTGTCGTTGTCACTTTCAGTGAAGAAGTGACAGGGTTTGAAGTGAGCGATTTGACCGCAGGCAACGCGAGTTTGTCTAATTTCAGTGTTATCGACGGTACACAATATAGCGTGTTGGTTACGCCAACGTCGGATGGTTTGGTTACATTGGATATCGCAGCCGGAGTTGCTTCTGACGGAGTAGACGGTAATACGCCTGCTGCTCAATTTTCAGTGATTTATGATGCAACCGCTCCTTCGGTCGTTATTAATGGTCCGGCAACCAGCCAAACTTCACCTTTTACAGCAACAGTGATTTTCAGTGAAGAAGTGACAGGGTTTGAATTAAGTGATTTGATAGCAGCTAATTCTGTTCTTTCCAATTTATCCTCATCTTCAGCTAGCGAATATAGCATATTGGTAAGTCCTGTCTCTGATGGAACGGTTACCTTGGATATTCTAGCCGGTGTGGTTACCGATCTGGCCGGCAACGGTAATACTGCAGCAGAACAGGTGTCTTTTATCTATGACGCTACCGTACCCTACATCACTGAGCGAACGCCGGTCAGTGGGGCCAGTGGTGTTTCCATAGGTACGAATATTGAATTGACATTCAACGAAATAGTGGTGCCAAATGCTGGCAAAAATATACTTTTATCTAGTGGCAGCGAAACTATTTACAGTCTCGATGTTGGCAGTTTTGGTGCTACATCAAATCAATATACAATTGATTTAGCTAACGGTTTGTTAAGTTACAACAAAACTTATACGGTTTCTTTGCCTGCCGGAGCTTTCACTGATCTCAATGGCAATCTCTCCGGTGGAGATAGTTGGTCGTTTAGCACTGGAAGTGAAGCAATATCTGCAACTGATGACTCTGTTGTTACGGATGAAGATACACAGATACGTATCACTCCGTTGGCGAATGATAATGGCGGTTCTGCAGCAATAGATAAAAATAGCCTTGTTGTTTTGACTGATCCAAAGGGGAAAATTTCTTTATCAGGAATTGCGGGTGAGCTGCTTTATCAGCCTCCGGTCGATTTCTCGGGTGAAGATAGCTTTACGTATCAGTTCAAAAATGAAGCGGGTGAGACATCTAACATTGCAACGGTGGCAATCTCAATTAATGCCGTGAATGATAAACCTATAATCAATTCCCAACCGGCCCTTTTTGCGTATCCATTTGTGAACTACCAGTACGTGATACTGGCTACCGATGTTGAACAGGATGCCTTGGACATTAGTGTCACTGAGCTTCCTGAGTGGTTAACCTTTG
>JBNKEN010000442.1:0-3187 GCA_050288805.1 Pseudoalteromonas sp. | reverse complement strand
AGTCCCTTGATTTCGGCCAGTTCCAGTGCAGTGACCAATTCGTTACCGGCTACGGTTGAACAGTCACCACGAACAACGTCTTCGTCGACACCGATCACGCCCATATCGGTTTTAACACCGGAAATTATCGCCGTCATGGTGCCTGCCGAGTCCGGGGTCTGGGCATCGACGTTATAGGTTTTAACTTGGGCACTGTAGGGAAAGGCTTCGAAGCTCAGGTAGCCCTCTTCGCCGCTTTTACCTTCGCGCTGTCCTTTCAGGATGCGCGCCGCGGTAAGGGTAGAGATCCCCATGCCGTCGCCGACAAACAGGATCACGTTTTTAGCCTTGCTGGCACGCTCGGCGCCGACGAGTTGTTGTTTCGCCGCAATTTTTGCTTCATCGGCGGTAAACCAGCTGCTGTTTTTCTGGATATCGGGCATTACCGCAGCCTGGGCGGTGCAGCTTAAAGCCAGGGCTGAGGCCATGGCTAACGCAAGCTTAGAGACTGTCATGTTGTTTTCCGTCTAATTCGATTGGTTGGGTAAAGTTCGCCAGACACCTTAAAGCGCAGATGCTGTCTGGACCCGCATACTCTAACGGCGGATTGTGTCGGGGAGATAACGAACTCATTACTGACAGATGAAAGACAGATGACAAGTCCAAGACATAACCATGAAAAAAGGGACAGGTGAAAACATAAAAAAACCCGCTCAAATGAGCGGGTTTTTGTAAACAGATAAAAGCTTAGCTATTACTTAGCTGCTTTTTTCTCTTTTTCTTTTGCGATTACTGCATCAGCAACGTTCTGCGGACACGGCATGTAGTGTGAGAACTCCATAGAGAACTGACCACGACCTGACGTGATAGTACGCAGGTGACCGATGTAACCGAACATTTCAGACAGAGGTACTTCACCCTTGATGCGTACGCCCATTGCACCAGCTTCCTGGTCTTTGATCATACCGCGACGACGGTTAAGGTCACCGATTACGTCACCTACGTTGTCATCTGGAGTGAACACGTCAACTTTCATGATAGGCTCAAGAAGCTGAGGGCCCGCTTTAGGGATAGACTGGCGGAATGCGCCACGTGCAGCGATTTCGAACGCGATGGCTGATGAGTCAACCGCGTGGAAGCCACCGTCGAACAGCTCAACTTCAACGTCAAGTACCGGGAAGCCGGCCAGAACACCTTGGTCCATCATTGACTTGAAGCCTTTCTCAACTGCAGGCCAGAATTCCTTAGGAACGTTACCGCCAACAACTGAAGACTTGAATACGTAGCCTGTACCTGGTTCGCCCGGCTTGATGCGGTAGTCGATCTTACCGAACTGACCAGAACCACCAGACTGCTTCTTGTGCGTGTAGCTGTCTTCAACCAGTTGTGTGATAGTTTCACGGTAAGCAACCTGAGGCTGACCAACAATCAGGTCAACGCCGTAAGTACGCTTCAGGATGTCTACCTTGATGTCCAGGTGAAGTTCACCCATACCTTTGAGGATGGTTTCGCCTGTTTCTTCATCGGTTTCAACCTGGAATGAAGGATCTTCAGCAACCATCTTACCGATAGCGATACCCATCTTCTCGTTGCCGCCCTTGTCTTTAGGAGCAACAGCGATAGAGATTACCGGCTCAGGGAAGATCATCGCTTCAAGTGTACATTCGTGCTTAGGATCACACAGAGTGTGACCAGTCTGAACGTTCTTCATACCTACAACGGCGATGATGTCACCAGCTTGCGCTGAATCGATTTCGTTACGGTCGTTCGCCTGCATTTCAACCATACGGCCGATACGCTCAGTTTTACCTGTGGCAGAGTTAAGAACCGTGTCACCTTTTTTCATCACACCTGAGTAGATACGGATAAAGGTCAGGGCGCCGAAACGGTCATCCATGATCTTAAACGCAAGCGCTTTCAGCGGCTCGTCTGCAGAAACGGTAGCAACTTCACCAGTAGGCTCGCCTGTTTCTGGATCGGTCAGAGGCTGAGGATCAACTTCTGTCGGAGATGGCAGGTAGTCAACAACCGCGTCCAGAACCAGCTGAACACCTTTGTTTTTGAATGCTGAACCACAGAAAGTAGGGAAGAACGCCAGGTCACGAGTACCTTTACGGATACAGGCCTTGATCTGTTCGATAGAAGGCATTTCACCTTCCATGTACGCTTCCATCAGATCGTCGTCTTGCTCAACGGCAGTTTCGATCATCATTTCATGGTATTCTTCAACTTGATCAACCATGTCAGCAGGAACGTCTTGGATTTCATAGTTTTCTGGCAGACCTGAGTCGTCCCAAACGTATGCTTTCTTCTCAAGTACGTCTACAACACCACAGAACTGGTCTTCGATACCGATAGGCAGAGTCATAACCAGCGGGTTTGCGCCCAGTACGTTTTTAACCTGATCAACTACGCGGAAGAAGTCGGCACCCATACGGTCCAGTTTGTTAACGAAGATAACACGTGCAACTTCTGAATCGTTCGCATAACGCCAGTTGGTTTCTGACTGAGGCTCAACACCGCCAGATCCACAGAATACACCGATACCGCCGTCCAGAACTTTCAGTGAACGATATACTTCAACTGTAAAGTCAACGTGTCCCGGGGTGTCGATAACGTTCAGGCGGTGGCCTTTCCACTCACAGGTAACCGCTGCTGACTGGATAGTGATACCACGCTCGGCTTCCTGTTCCATGAAGTCGGTTGTAGACTCACCGTCATGTACTTCACCTGTTTTGTGGATTTTACCAGTAAGCTTCAGGATACGCTCAGTGGTGGTAGTTTTACCCGCATCAACGTGCGCGAAAATACCAATATTTCTGTATTTTGATAAATCTGCCATTTCTTTACTCTATAAAAGGGTCGAAAAATTATTCGGCGGGAGTATATCACCTCTTATGCCGAACATCATCCTTGTTGTCGCTTAAAATGCGGCCAATTTGTGAAATTCTGGTCAGAATTGCATTCCTGCCCGACACGGCCACAGGCCAAGAACCGCTGGCTTGGATTATTTAGCCAAATAATCAACAAATTAACGTAATTGTGCCGGATATTCCGCCGATAAAAACGACGCTGCAATCCATCTAACCTTAGAAAAAATGCAAGGGATCACAAGCAACGGTCGTTGATAAAACGAATATTGAAGTAAAAGGATTGAAACTATTAGAAATGTTTTCACACAGGGAAGTGGTTGCGGGAGCCGGATTTG
>JBNKEN010000441.1:0-3127 GCA_050288805.1 Pseudoalteromonas sp. | reverse complement strand
TTCAAAGGGTTGCATTTTAAGGCGAAATCTATAGTGAGTAGTGTATAACAAGGCCATCATGGCAATTGGACGCAAAACGTTTGGCTTGCGCTCCTTCGTCGCTAAGTTTAGCCAAGCATTTGTGCGCCCCATATGGCGGCGTTACCACGATTTGACGGCCCCTCGCTTCCCCTATCATTTACTCAAGCAATGCGACCAAAACCGCCGCTACTCGCGGCGTTTTGCTTTTCAAGGGCGCTTTTTTATTTTACCTGTGATAAAAAGGGTGGACCTTTTATGGGAATAAAAAACACATTATGTATGCAATCATCGGCGGTATCGCACTCGGGATCATTACCATCTGGGCCATTAAAATGCAGAAGGCGGAGGAGCAGCCCTGGGCCTATCCGCTCCTGCTGTCGACCTTTCCGTTTTATTATTTCGCGTTTGCGCTCTTTGCCGACGACAAGGCGGCGCTGGGCAACGAGCTTGTCTACGCGGTGCCGATTTTTCTCTGCTGTATCGGCGGCTTGCTGAGGCGGTTCAAGTATTCGGCGCTGTGCCTGTCGTTCGGTTTTATGGGGCACGGTTTTTACGATCTGGCCCACAACAGCCTGTTTATCAACCAGGGCTCGCCCTTGTGGTGGCCGCAGTTCTGCGGCTCGGTCGATCTCTTTATCGGGCTTTACCTGTTTGTCTGGTCGAGCCGACGCGCGGGCAAAAGCACCAATCTGGATTTAGCGAGCGCCGATCCGAACTGACGCTGCTCAAGACTCGGGTGAAACCCGGCCCGGTGTGACGTGACCCCAGGTTAAAAACATACCGCCGCTGCGTGCGGTATTTTTTTTGTTCATGGCGAATGTTACTATTCCTCCCGCCCGTTACGGGCAATTTCTTCAGGGCGGGGTGGAATTCCCCACCGGCGGTGTTTAACGTGATGTTATCAGCCCGCGAGCGCTTTACCGTGAGTGAAAGGGTAAAGGTCCAGCAGATTCGGTGTGACTCCGAAGCCGACGGTTCAGGGTTAAATCGCAGACTCGGCGATAGTCCCGTAAAGTCCGGATGGGAGAAGAAAAAACGGCCACGACAGTGACGCTGCAGATCCCTGCGATCGTGCGGCGATTTTTTGTCGTGCCCGTTTGCTTTCCTGTTTCCCCTGAATTTTGACTTTCAAAATCAGGAGATTAACTATGAATATCAATCTTACCCGCTTCGGCGTCTCGGCCAAGGAACGCGTTACTCATGCCTGCCGCGAACTTGCCGCCGGTCGTGCCGTCATTCTGATGGATGATCCGGACCGCGAAAACGAAGGCGATCTTATCGTCGCCGCAGAGCTTATCACCCCAGAGGTGATGGCGCAGTTGATAGCCGACTGCTCCGGCATCGTCTGCCTGACCCTGCCGGAGGAAACGCTGACACGGCTCGACCTGCCGGCCATGGTGAGCGACAACACCAGCGCCAACAACACCGCCTTTACCGTGTCTATCGAGGCCAAGCAGGGCGTGACCACGGGCGTTTCGGCGGCGGACAGGGTGCAGACCATCAAGACCGCGATCGCCGCCGGTGCCAAACCGTGCGATCTGGCGCGCCCGGGCCATGTGTTTCCGCTCAGGGCCGAGGAGGGCGGCGTGCTGGTGCGGCGCGGCCATACCGAGGGCAGTGTCGATCTCTGCCGCCTGGCGGGGTTGCAACCCGCGGGCGTGCTGTGCGAACTGATGAACCGCGACGGCACCATGATGAAGGGCCAGCAGCTGGTGGACTACGCCGACACCCATGAGATGGTGCTGCTGACCATCGAAGACATCGTCGAGGTCTTAACCGCGAAGAATACCCGGGCGGCCTAGCCCGGAAAACAGGGAGCCACGGGTTGGCTCCCGCCGTAATCACAACGAGGGTATATCCATGGAAAAAGTGGCGCTTTTTGTCGACGTGCAAAACGTTTACTACACGGCCCGCCAGGCCTTTCAACGCAATGTCGACTACAACGCGTTTTGGGCCCAGGCCACCGACGGCAGGGACGTGGTCAAGGCGGTGGCCTACGCCATCGACCGCGGCGACGCTAAACAGCACCAGTTCCAGAATATCCTTCGCGCTATCGGGTTTGAGGTCAAACTCAAGCCCTTTATTCAGCGCGCCGACGGCTCGGCCAAGGGTGACTGGGACGTGGGCATCACCCTCGACGCCATAGAATATGCCGATCACGCGGACGTGATCGTACTGGTTTCCGGCGACGGCGATTTCGACCTGCTGGCCAACAAGATCCGCCTCGGCAAGGGCAAAAGGGTGGAAGTGTACGGGGTCGCCCCGCTGACCTCCATGTCGCTGGTCAACGCCGCCAGCGAGTTTATTCCCATTCAAGACCACCTGTTGCTCTAACACGCCTTTTTTATGTGAGTCGGCGTTTAGGCTGACTGGGGGCATTGAAGCATCAGGGATAGATGCCGATAGCACAGTGCTTCAGGGACAAATTGTTCAACCGTTATTTCTCCGCCCTTGTCGCGTTGGCGACGGCAACCGGAAGGGGCGAAATGCGCGCCCCTCAATACACTACGGATTTGTTCATTCATCCCTGAAGTAATGCCCTGTCGGCAGTCCCTTTCCTCGCAGAGCTCGTCACCTTCAAAAGGCGGATGTGAAACTTTTCACATCCTTAAATCCTTTCTCAGCCATGTTTCCACCTACTTGTGCTGCGACACTGCGTTTCGGTCACTCGTCGCCCCCGCACTCGCGGCGTCAGGCTTTCAGGTGTGATGAGGGAGACCAATATCGCTGCCGGACCGCAATTCATTCAGACATCAGGGTTGCTGAGGGAAAAACGGTTGTTGCAGGCGGCTTTCTCCCCCGTAATCACACCCGAAATTGAACGGCCTATGAGTCATGGGCAGCATGGATGCTGGCAAAGGCGGGCCTCAGGCCATGGGTGAAAAGCGAAGCTTTGAACGAGAGGGCATGGATGCCCGAACGGGAGTGCGTACAGGGATGTGAAAGCAGGCCTGTGCGCGCCGGTTATGTTCACATCGTTCATTGCTTTGAGGCATTGGTGTGATTCCCGGGGCGTCGGGGGCGACGAGCGACCGAAGCAACGCTTCGTAGCGCGAGGAGGTGAGTTCATGGAAGAACGAGGGAACCAAGCTTCAGGGATGAATTG
>JBNKEN010000440.1:0-2389 GCA_050288805.1 Pseudoalteromonas sp. | reverse complement strand
TCAAAACAGCTCAAGGCTGAATCTTTTAATAACTTATGGTCACTCAGTTCAATTGAGACTCTAAATGTTTTGTTAGAACTCAATCTGTACGAGTGCCCACACAGATGATTGCTTCATATTTTTAAAGAACGTTGCGATGAGTTCATCGCGTCAGGGCTGTGCATTCTAAGCATTCCCGACTTAAAGTCAACACTTAATTTTGAATTTCTTTTCAGAGTTTCAGAACCAAGTTTTACTCGACTCAACCTCCACTTCGTTCAGCGTCTTTCGTTGCTGTCCGCCGTCTCGGTGGATGCGCATTATAGGGAGGTTCAAATCCCGCGCAACCATTTTTTTGAAGAAAAGTGAGAAAAACAGATCGTTCGAACAAATTTCAGACAAAACACCACAAAACCGTAACATTCAAGCCTAATTCCTGAGCTGGAAGCCGGCTTAAATGCTTATCTAAGGGTTTTAGACTAGGCAAACCACTTCATATATATACTGCTACCCCAGACGACCAGCACGATCATCAGGGATAGCGTAACCGCAGCCGACCCCATATCTTTGGCTCTGCCAGATAACACATGGCGCTCAGTGCTGACCCTGTCGGTCAGCGCTTCGATTGCAGAATTAAGCATTTCGACGATGAGCACCAAAAGCAGGCTTGCAACCAACACGGCCCAATGTAGCGGGTTCGCCGCAATCAAAAACGAGAATGGAAAGAACAAAACAGCCAACAACAGCTCTTGCCGAAATGCCGCTTCTTCCTTAAATGCAGCCCGAAAGCCCAGGATTGAACATTCAGCCGCCTTGAATACGCGCCCTATGCCTGTACCGTTTGGTTTTAAATTACTACTCATCTGCATACTCTTCGCTAAATAAAAACCCCGTTTAACGGGGCTTTTTAGTAAGGGGGAAAATCAGGCTACGCCATATTCGTCGCGATAGCCTTTGACCGCTTCTAAGTGCTCCTGCATATCACCTTGCTGTTCCAGGTAGCTGATAAGGTCTGCCAGCTTAACGATAGAAACAACCTTGGTATTGAAGTCACGTTCGACTTCCTGAATCGCAGATAGTTCAGCCTTGCCTTTTTCTTGGCGATCTAATGCGATAAGTACGCCAGCCAGCTGCGCGCCGTTTTCAGCGATGATTTCCATCGATTCGCGAATAGCCGTGCCCGCCGTAATCACATCATCCACCAGCATAATGCGGCCTTCTAGCGCGGAACCGACCAGACTGCCGCCTTCACCGTGCTGTTTCTTTTCTTTGCGGTTAAAACAATAAGGCACATCTTTGTTGTAGTGATCGGCCAAGGCGACCGCGGTTGTGGTCGCTATGGGGATACCTTTATAGGCCGGACCAAACAGCACATCGTACGCAATGCCGGCATCTTCCAGGGCAGCCGCGTAAAAACGACCTAAACGCGCCAAGTCACGACCGGTATTAAAGAGGCCAGCATTAAAGAAGTAAGGGCTGGTGCGACCGGATTTCAGCGTAAACTCGCCGAATTTCAGTACCTGCTTTTCCAGCGCAAACTCAATAAATTCTTTTTGATAGTCTTTCATGGATTGTTTCTCCCGTTAGGCTAACGCTTGCTTCTGGATATCAATGATTTCGCGGATAGAGTGCTTCGCCAGGTTCAGCATCTGCTCCAACTCTTCAAACGAGAAAGGCTCGCCTTCTGCGGTGCCCTGCACTTCGATCAGCTTGCCGGTTTCCGTCATGATCACGTTCATATCGGTTTCGGCCGCAGAATCTTCCAGGTACTCCAGATCCGTGATGGGTTCACCCTTATAGATGCCGACCGAAATTGCCGCGATCATGTGTTTAAGCGGATTGGTGTTGAGCATACCTTTGCTGCGCATATAGGTCAGCGCATCCACCAACGCCACGCACGCGCCGCTGATAGACGCCGTACGGGTACCGCCGTCGGCCTGGATAACGTCACAATCGATGGTAATGGTATTTTCACCCAATGCCTTCAGGTCTACCGCCGCGCGCAGGGCCCGGGCAATAAGACGCTGAATTTCCATGGTGCGTCCACCTTGCTTGCCTTTTGCCGCCTCTCGGCCGCAACGACTGTGCGTCGAACGTGGCAACATACCGTATTCCGCCGTGATCCAGCCCTTGCCTTGGCCCTTCATAAAGCGCGGCACGCCAGATTCAACCGTTGCGGTGCACAATACCTTGGTATTGCCAAATTCAACCAACACCGAACCTTCCGCATGCATTGTATAGTTGCGGGTAAACGTTACCGGTCTTATCTGGTTCGACGTTCTCTCACTTGGACGCATCATCTATCCTCTCAAATCAAAATTTGCCACATTATAAAACCTTGCCGCGCACGACGCCATGTCGATTTTTTACCATCTCACATCAAGCTTAATAAATTTGCGCTAGAGCGAAT
>JBNKEN010000439.1:0-2363 GCA_050288805.1 Pseudoalteromonas sp. | reverse complement strand
GACTGGCACTGTTCGGTGCGGCCTGTTTTTTATTCGCCATCGGCAGCAGCTTCGCGGTGTTTTTGCTGCTGTTATGCGTCATCGGCACGGCCATAGGGCTGTTTAAAACCGGCGCGCTCGCCTTACTCGGGGATATCTCCGAATCGAACCGCGAACACACCCACACCATGAACAAGGTTGAGGGATTTTTTGCGGTAGGCGCCATTATCGGCCCGGCCGTTGTCAGCTTTTTGCTGGTAAAGGGAATAAGCTGGACCTATCTCTATGTGATGGCCGGCTTTCTGTGCCTGCTACTGTGCTTAACCGCCGTCTGGGCCCGCTATCCGGAGGCACCCGAACATGCGTCCGGGGGCGAGGGGGCCAACCTGAAACACACGCTGTTGATGTTGAAAAACCCCTATGCGCTCGGCTTTTCCCTCGCCATCGGACTTTATGTCGCCACCGAGGTCGCCATCTATGTCTGGATGCCGACCCTGCTGAAAGACTATGACGGCGACTGGCCCTGGCTTGCAACCTATGCATTGACCCTGTTTTTCATCCTGCGCGCCATCGGCCGATTTATGGCGGCCTGGCTGTTGCAATTGTTCAGCTGGCAAAGCGTGCTGCTGTGCCTGAGCGGCGCTATCTTCCTCTGCTATCTCGCAACCCTGGTCTACGGCGTCAACACCGCGGTCTGGGCCCTGCCCCTGTGCGGTTTGTTTATGTCGATGATCTACCCGACCCTGAACTCCAAGGGGATCTCCTGCTTTCACCGCTCCCGTCATGGCTCGGTGGCCGGTGTGATTCTGTTTTTTACTGCCGTATCCGCCGCACTGGCACCACTGCTGATGGGAATTGTGAGCGATCACTTCGGTCACGTCAGATACGGCTTCATGCTGGCAACCGGTTTCGCCCTGGCGCTGTTTATCGCGCTGGTATTTAACTGGTGGCGCGACCCGGCGGCGGCGAGCCTGGCGGCCGCAACATCAGATTAAATTTCATACAAAGTCAGTAAGTTAGGATTAGAACGTGAAATATTTGTTGCAACCAGGATTTCTTTTGCTAACTTACTTAATCGATTAAGCTAAAACAAACCAGACAACAACTGCGAAAACCTATTATAAGAGGCATAAACCGATGAACACACATTTTGGTTTAACGCTCAGCGCCATCACGCTCGCCCTTTCAGGCGGCGTATCGGCGCAGGAGCAAGACAGTAAACAGGACAAGGGATTTGAAACCATAGTGGTGACCGGGGTACCGCAGCGCACCTCGATCATGGAATCTAGTGTCTCCGTGAGCAGTATTTCGCTCGAGCAGATAAGTGTCGCCACCCCGCGCACCACGGCCGAGGCCTTTCGCATTCTACCCGGCGTTCGTTCCGAGTCCACCGGCGGTGAGGGCAACGCCAATATCGCGGTGCGAGGTCTGCCGGTCGCCTCAGGCGGCGCCAAGTTCCTGCAGCTACAGGAAGACGGTTTGCCCGTTTTGCAGTTCGGCGATATCGCGTTCGGCAATGCGGATATCTTTATGCGCCTCGACAACACGGTTAATAACATTGAGGCGATCCGCGGCGGCTCAGCGTCCACCGCGGCCAGTGACGCCCCCGGGGGGATCATCAACTTCATTTCCAAAACCGGGGAAAACGAGTCGGGCAGCGTAGCGACCACGTTCGGCCTGGATTACGATGAATTCAGAACCGACTTCGAATACGGCGGCTATTTGTCCGACAGCCTGCGTTTCCACGTCGGCGGCTTTGTGCGCCAAGGTGAAGGCGCCCGTGACACGGGCTACACATCGAACCGCGGCGGCCAGTTCAAGGCCAACCTGACCAAGGAGTTCGACAAGGGTTATCTACGCCTCTATCTCAAGCACCTTGACGACAAAAGCGTCGGCTACCTGCCGATGCCCATGTACTCCAACGGCGATTCCCTGCCCGGCTTTGATTCGCTCAAGGACACGCCCCATTCCGCCTATTTCACCTCGACTCAGGGCCTGGGCAGCGACAATAACGTACGCCGCGGCGACATGCGCGACGGCATGCACCCGGTCGTCGACAGCGTCGGGTTCGAAGCCAATTTTGATCTCGGCGAAGGCTGGAGCATAGAAAACCGCTTCCGTAAATCGGACATCAGCGGCACCTTCTTATCTCCCTTCCCGGCGGAAGTGGGCGACAGCCAGAGCATTGCCGACAGCATAGCGGGCAGCGGCGCCACCCTGGCGTACGCCAACGGCCCCCAGGCCGGCGAATCATTCGGTGACGCGCTTGCCATGCGCGTTCACACCTTCGACGTCAGCATGAACGACTTCGGCAACCTGGTGAACGACGTCAAGCTGACGAAAACCTTGGATGATGACACCAGCATCACGGTCGGCTATTTCCT
>JBNKEN010000438.1:0-17848 GCA_050288805.1 Pseudoalteromonas sp. | reverse complement strand
TGTTTCGGTTCCGAGTATACCGGCCGCGGTCAGCGCCCCGGAAATGGTTTGCTGGAATACGGTTTTGGCCGAAAAGC
Source organism: Pseudoalteromonas sp. (assembly GCA_050288805.1). Lineage (GTDB taxonomy): Bacteria > Pseudomonadota > Gammaproteobacteria > Enterobacterales > Alteromonadaceae > Pseudoalteromonas. The sequence continues at coordinate 17,771 of JBNKEN010000438.1, read as the reverse complement.
TTGGGCTGGAGATAGCCGCGAACGCACGGGCCGAGGTGTTTTCCGGCAATCGTATTTTACCCGGAACGACGCCCGTGGCACTGGGTTATGCGGGGCATCAGTTCGGTCAGTTTGTGCCGCAACTGGGTGACGGCCGGGCGCACCTGCTAGGCGCTTGTCTGGATCACGGCGGGCGGCATTGGGATTTGCAGCTTAAGGGCTCGGGAACAACGCTATTTTCGCGTGGCGGCGACGGGCGCTGCGCCATAGGTCCTGCGGTGCGAGAGTTTATTATGAGCGAGGCGCTGCATTTTCTCGGGGTGCCGACGACCCGAACCTTAAGCGTGGTCGCGACCGGTGATCCGGTCTACCGGGACAGGGTGCTGCCGGGAGCCATCGTCACTCGGGTTGCCGCAAGCCATATTCGGGTCGGTTCGTTCCAGTACCTGGCGCTGCGCGAGGACGCGACCGGGTTGGCGGCCTTGCTGGAGCTAGCCATAGCCCGGCATTACCCCGACATAGTGCAGACCGGCGACGAACGTATTCTGGCGTTTTTCGAGCGCGTGATGGATGCCCAAATTCATCTGGTTACGCACTGGATGCGGGTCGGCTTTATTCACGGCGTGATGAACACCGACAACACCCTGGTATCCGGTGAAACCATAGATTACGGCCCCTGTGCCATGATGAACCGGTTTGATTTCGATACCGTGTTCAGCTCGATAGATCGCCATGGCCGTTACGCTTTCGGTAATCAACCCAATATCGTTCACTGGAATCTGGCGCGCCTGGCCGAGAGCCTGTTGGGTTTGTTTGACGCCGAAGAAGAGCGGGCGGTACAGCAGTTGTCGGCCCTGTTGAATGAATTTTCCGGACGCTTCAATCGGGCCTTTAGCAGAATGTGGGCCGATAAGCTGGGCATAGTGGCTCCGAGCGATGAGGATCAGGCCCTGAGCAGTCGTTTGTTGACCCTGATGCAAGAGCATGCGCTGGATTACACCAACACCTTTGATGTTCTGACCGAAAGCTTAGCCGGCCAAGCCTTACCCGACGAGTTCGCGCGGGCCTTGGGCGACTGGTACACAGCATGGCAGGCTCGGATCCCCTCTGAACAGCGGGGTCGCAGCTATGTCCTGATGCGGGCCGCCAATCCGCGGGTGATCCCGCGCAATCACCGGGTTGAGGCCATCATAACCGAGTTTGAAGAAAGCGGTAAAAGCGAGGAAATGGGACGCCTGATGGAGGTGCTGTCGTCGCCCTACCACCTGGATGCGAAGGCAAGCGATTATCAATCGCCGCCTGTGAACGGCGACCTGGGTTACAAAACCTTTTGCGGAACCTAGTTGTAGAACGGGTCGCGATGATTTGCCATGATGTCAAGCACGCTTTGCGGGTTGTCTTTCAAGGCGCCAACGCAATCGGCGTCCAGCTTTCCGGCGGCAACCATGGCATCGAGTTCATGCAGCGCCTGGTCTATCGGCCAGGCTTCTTTATAGGGGCGTTTAGTCGTCAGGGCGTCAAAGATGTCGGCGACGATGACGATTTTCGCCTCTATGGCTATTTCGTCGCCCTTTAGCCCCAGCGGGTAGCCGCTGCCGTCGATAAACTCATGGTGTTGTCCTATGATGTTCAGCATGGTGCGTGATTCGGCGACCTCGAGCAGATTGAACTTTTCCAGCACCTTTCGGGCGATGGACAATCCTTTTTCCACATGGGTGCGCATGATCTCCCATTCCTGTTCATCCAGTTTGCCCTGCTTCAGCAGTATTTTGTCGGGAATCCCTATTTTTCCTATGTCGTGCAGGGGGGCGGTCAGGTGAATGCGTTCAATTTCTTCGTCGCTGATGTTGTAACGTTCGGCCAGCTCCCCGGCGATCAGGCGGGAATATTCCGCCATGCGGTCGAGATGGGAGCCGGTTTCAAAATCCCGCAGGTGGATAAATTCATTGGCTACCTGCGTTGAGGCCAGGATGGTATCGATGGCATCCCGCTCGAGGATGATGGACATCGCCAGCAGGTTACTGTGTAGCAGCAGATCCTTTTGCACCTCCAGGGTAAAAGCCATGTCTTGTTTGGAGTCGAAAAAAACGAACCCGAGGAACCTGCCCTTGTTGTAAAGCGGAACCGTATAGGAAGAGAGATAGCCTTGCCTCAGCACCCAGCTGGAATGGGATGTATCTGTTTGCAGCGCTGCGGGAATGTCGTTGATCACCCGAGGTTCCCCGCAATTGGCGCAGTGGCTCAGTGCGGGGCTGTCTGCGAGGGGGTATTCATAGCCGGTCAATGCGCTGCCGCTGCGGGTGCTGTGAATATAGGTCTGCAGCATGCCCGACTGTTCCTTATACAGGGCGACGGCAATACGGTCGATGGCGGGAATGGAGCTCAGAATGCGCTTGTGCAAGGAACTCAGGCGCTGGGCCATGGTGTGGCCGAGATTGAGCAGGTTCATTTCACCGGGGGGCACAAATTGGGTCATTGGCCGTTGCTTTATAGGGTATTCTGTTAAGAATAGCAGAGATTGAAAAAGCAACAAAAAAGGCGGCTTATGCCGCCCGTTCACTGCATCAATGCTGTGCTGCGTAGCCGTCCACTTCGCGCCATACGCGTAGCAGATTGCCGCCGAGGATTTTCTGGATATCGGCATCGCTGTAGCCGCGATCCAGCAGACCTTGTACCAGGTTGGGGTATTGCGAAACGTCCTTGAGGCCGACCGGCAGCGAATCGCCGACGCCGTCAAAGTCGGAACCGATGCCCACGTGATCGATACCGATCAGCTGCACCACGTGATCGATGTGATCCAATACCTGTTTTAACGTCGCGTAGGGGTAGGGATTTTTGGCGCGGTAAGCGTCGGCAAAGGATTTGGCTTCCTTGCTGTCTTCACCGTGCTTATCGGCGACAGGCTTGATTGCTTCATCTTTCTTTTTGCCCCAGCTTCCGGCCGTGGCCGAGATAAAGCTGGAACCGAAGTTGATCTGGATAACACCGCCGTTCTTTTTCAGCGCCAGCAGCATCTCGTCATTCATGTTGCGTTCGAATCCCGGGGTGTACTTGCGTAGGGACGAATGAGAGGCGATCACCGGGGCCTTTGAAAGTGCCATAACCTGGTAGAAGGCGTCGTCTGAAATATGGGACACGTCGATCAGCATGCCGATGTTGTTCATCGCCGGGACCAACTCCTTGCCGAACGGGCTCAGACCCTTCCAGCGGCGGCGGATATCGTACGACGAATCGGAAATATGGTTGCTCTGCGAATGAGCCAAAGTGATATAGCGGATCCCGCGCTGATAAAAATGGTTCAGGTTGTCGAGTTTGCCTTCGATAGGGGAGCCGTTTTCCATCCCCATCGCCAGGGAAATCTGCCCCTTCGCGAACTGCGCCTCTATATCGGCCGGCGATACGGCGATGGCAAACTTGTCCGGCGCGCGCTGAGCGATGGCTTCAACCGAGTCGATCAGCTCGTTGGCCAGCTGGTAACTTTTGCCCTTGCCTTCGAATTCGAGATGGGCCGGGATATAGACGGACATAAAAGAGGCGTTGAGGCCACCCTTGACTGCGCGAGGGTAATCGAAATCGCCGTCGTCGGTCGCTTTGGTCACGTCGACCCATTTGTCGTGAACCCGATAGGGCACGTCGATATGGGTGTCGATAAGAATGGATTCATGGGCCAGCTTGACCGCTTTGTCGGATGCCTGGGGCGTGTCCGTAGCGGCTTCGGCCGTCAAAGTAAAGCTTGCGCCGAGCAGCAGGGCCAGGCTAATTGGAGTTGTTTTCATAGTCTTTATTCTGATTGTTGATGGCAATTCATTGTGCTGCCTGTAACCGGGGAAGACAAGCGTTCTGCGATTTCCTGAGTGACTTTAGCGAACGCCCGATGTGACAGCCGGCTATTGGCTTGCTATATAAATGAAGGACAGACGAGTTGATAAGGCGCACATCCATGGGTACCGAACGTGAAGATCTGGACAGTTCGATCATATCGCAGCTGCGGGATGACGCGGAGCGCCTGCGCAATCTGGAAATGCGCCTGACCGAGCTGGAGCAGGTGCGTGGGGAGCTGTTGGAATCGACCAATCGTTTGTCGGATCACCTGCGCGACTACCGCCAGGGTATCGATGAGTGGGAATGGTTTTTTGAGCATTCTCCGGAAATCCTTTGCATCATGTCCGAACAGGGGAGCTTCAGGCGGATCAACCCGGCGTTTAAATCCTGTCTCGGTTATACGGAGCAGATGCTGGAAGGACAAACCTTCAGGGATCTGGTGCATCCCGATGACCGCAAAGTGGCTAAGGAGGTATTCGAGGGGTTGACGAAACAACGGGGGGCGTCGAACTTCGAAATCAGGTTTGCCGACAGCGAGGGGCGGTGGCATTGGTTAAGCTGGCATCTGCCGGCGGTCAGGCCGGATATTCAAAACTGGTATGCGCTGGCCCAGGACGTGACCCAAAGCAAGCAAAGCGAGCAGGCGATACTGTATCGCGCCACCCATGACCCGTTGACGGATCTCTATAATCGGGCCGCATTCGAGGAGCGCATGGCAGACATGATCGCCCTGTCGCAGCGTAATCCCGGGAAAAAGCTGGTGCTGTATCTTATCGATCTTGACCGCTTCAAGCATATCAACGATGAATACGGGCATCCCGCGGGCGATGAATTGCTGGCCGAAGTTGCGCGACGCTTAAAGGCCATGCAACGGCGGGGCGAAATGGCGGTGCGATTGGGGGGAGACGAATTTGCTTTTCTTATCACCGGCAAGTCCGATGTCGAAGTGACGCCGCTGGCCGAGCGCATCATTCAGGCCGTTACCCAACCGGTCAAGCTGTCCTGCGGCAAGGTCAGGTTGGGGTGCAGCATAGGTATCGCGGTGTACCCTGATTCGGCCTACGACAAAGAGAGCCTGATCAGCCGCGCCGATCAGGCGATGTATGCGATAAAAAAATCCGGCCGGGGCGGTTTCAAGGTCTACAGCGTTTAGCCTTGCTCCCAATGCTCGTTGCTTTCCATTGACCTGAACTCCGCACGGCTCATGATGTTGACCGTTTCATGGAGTTCCGAGTAAACCAATAGCGCCTCGCCGGTTTTCAACTGGGCCAGTACCTGCGCGACCTTGTCCTTGATATTCACTTCCAGTTCGCCGTAATCCGTGCCTTCACGCAGCACAAAATGTTCGATAAGAGCGAGCAGGGTGTCTTTTTCAAGTTCCTGATAGGGAATGATCATAGTGCCTTCAGCCTGTCGGTGAAAAACCGCGGAACCGCGTGCTCGAGCCAGAAAACCGGGCGTAACGGGTTGCGTCCGCCGATAAAACCCACGTGGCCGCCGTTTTGCGACACCCTGAGTTCGACGCTTGCGCTGACCTGCTCGGGACGCGGCACCGCCCTGGAGGAAAGCATCGGGTCGTCTTCGGCATGAATGATCAGGGTCGGGGTTGCGATATGTTGTAAAAAAGGCCCGGCACTGGCCCGGCGGTAGTAATCCTCGGCGCCGTCAAAGCCATGTAAGGGCGCAGTGACCTGTTCGTCAAACTGCCACAGATCGTTGATGTTGTTTATTTCACTTTCACCAAGCGGCAACATGGAACGGATCGCCGGCAGCTTGCGCGACATGGATACTTTCATCTTGTCGAGCAGGTACTTTTGGTAAAGCTTGCCGAAGCTTTTGCGGATAACCTGGCACGAAGAGGACAGATCAAAGGGGGCAGAGACCACGGCGGCGGCAGCCAACCGGCTGTGCTTGCCTTGCTCACCCAAATATTTGGCCAGCACGTTACCGCCGAGGGAAAAACCCACGGCGAACAGCGGGCGCGTGGGCCAGCGCTGCTTTAGGGTGTCGATGAAAAAACTCAGGTCCTGGGTTTCCCCGCTGTGATAGGCGCGCGGCTGGCGGTTGGGCTCCCGGGAGCAGTTGCGAAAATGCATCAGTACCGCGGCAAAGCCCTGTTGGTACAGGGCCTTCATCATGCCCTTGGCGTAGAAACTGTCGATATTGCCTTCCAGCCCATGCAGTACGATGGCCAGTGGCGCATCTTGTTGCTGCTGTTCGGCCCAGGCAAGTTCGAGAAAGTCGTCGTCCGGGGTTTCCAGTTTTTCGATGCTGTAATCAAGCGCCAGGCGAGGGCGGAAAAAACGCGGCAGTATGGTTTGGGCGTGGCGGTTTTTCATCCACCAGGCGGGCCGGAAGGTCGTGTCCATGGGACTCCCAGGCAAACTCGGTTATTACTCGTCGGACAAGTGTAACAAAGTCTGGGGAGATACGGGATAAAAAGAAAAGCACCAAGCCGGGCTGACCGACGAGGTGCTTTGTGCGTCGTGCTTAATGCTTTTCAGGATCTTCGGCGTGCATCACCTTGTTGATGAAAAAACCTACGTAAAACAAGCATAACAAGATTACTGTGACGAGAATGCCAAACGACATAAAGAGTACGGGGTCACTGAAAAAATCTCTAAAGAATACTTGCATGGCGGCTTCTCCTGTTCCTTTGATGTGTTCAGGATAAGGCAGCCGGACGGGGCCTGATATGATATGGATCAAGTTTGATTTGGCAAACCGCGGGCAAGGCTCAGTTTAGTTGATCCAGATCAGCAATTAGCGGCCACTCGCTTTCGGGCAGGTAGGATTTGAGGTTTTCGGGCCTGGCTGCGGGCGTCGGGTTGAGGGTATTGCAGGCGGCGACGAGCAGCCCTTGCTGGTGTTTTTCCAGCATCAGTTCCAGGCCGAGAGCCTGCTCTCGTATGGCGGTGTAGTCTGCCAGCGTGGCGCTTTGCCGTTTCAGTTCGGCGCGCACCTTGCGCAGCGGGGCCAGAATACGGGCATCGAAATCATGAATGGTATTTTCCAGCAGCGCCAGGTCATCGCAACCCAGCGCCAGCCCCTTGCCGTCGAGATCGATAAGCAAGAGGCACAGGTTGACGTTTTTTCCGAGCCGGTTTTGCCAGTCGAGCAGCCGGGCGCTCAGTACCGGGTTGCGGTAGAGCGCACAGGAATCTTGCCAGAATGTTTCCGGATCAAGCGTCGGCATGGAAGGCGAGTTCCTTTTGCTCCAGTTCATCCATGGCCGTCAACAGCGCTTCCTCGGTGTCGTTGAGCTCCGGCGTCAGCTTGGCCTGGCGGGCCAGCAGCTCACTGAGCTTGGCCTTGTTGCCGTCCTCGTACAGACTGTTGTCGGCCAGCGCCGTTTCGATTTCGGCGGCGGCCTCGCTCAGTTTATCGAGCTTCTTCTCCAGCGCGGCAATTTCCTTTTTCAGCGGCTGTACGCTCTGGCGGAACTCAGCCTCACGGCGTTTCTGATCCTTGCGGTTGGCGTTGGAATTGCTTTTCTCTTCCTTTTCGTCGCTGGCGGCTTCTTCCTTATTGGCCTTCAAAAGCCACTGGTAGTAGGCGTCGAGATCGTAGCCGAACTGGGAGACTTGGCCGCCGTCGACCAGGTAGTATTCGTCGGCGGTGTTTTTCAGCATATGACGATCGTGCGATACCGTCACCATGGCGCCTTCGAAGCCCTGCAGCGCCATCACCAGGGCGTGGCGCATTTCCAGATCCAGGTGGTTGGTCGGTTCGTCAAGCAGCAACAGGTTGGGCTTTTGATACACCAGCATGGCCAGTACCAGGCGTGCCTTTTCGCCGCCGGAGAAGGGGGCAACCGGGTCCAGCGCCTTGTCGCCGATAAACGCAAAGCCGCCGAGAAAATCGCGCAGCGATTGTTCCGTCGCCTGGGGATTCAGCCGTTGCAGATGCATCAGCGGGCTGGCGCCCGGATCCAGCGATTCAAGCTGGTGCTGGGCGAAATAGCCGATCCTGAGCCCCTGATGTTGGAATACTTCCCCGGCCTGGGGTTGCAGTTCCCCGGCGAGCAATTTTATCAGGGTCGACTTACCGGCCCCGTTACGGCCGAGCAGGGCGATGCGGCTGCCGGGCACCAGGTTCAGCTTGATGCTGTGCAAAATGGTGGTGTCGCCGTAACCGGCCTGCGCGTTGTCGAGTGTCATTAGCGGGTTGGGCAGCTGGGGCGGTTCGGCAAACTCGAAGTTGAACGGCGAATCGACGTGAGCGGCGCTGAGTTTTTCCATTCGTTCCAGCGCCTTGACCCGGCTTTGTGCCTGCTTGGCCTTGCTGGCCTTGGCCTTGAAGCGGGCGATAAATTTTTCCAGGTGCGCTATCTGATCCTGTTGCTTTTCAAACATCGCCTGTTGTTGCAGCAGGCGTTCGGCCTTCTGGCGTTCGAACTGGGAATAGTTGCCCTTGTAGACATTGATCTTCTGGTTATCGATATGCCAGATCTGATCGACCACCGCATCGAGAAACTCCCTGTCGTGGGAGATCAGCACCAGGGTGCCGGTGTAGGCGCGCAGGAATCGTTCGAGCCAATATACCGCATCGAGATCCAGGTGGTTGGTGGGTTCGTCGAGCAGCAACAGGTCGGCGTCGCGAATAAGCGCCTGGGCCAGGTTAAGGCGCATGCGCCAGCCACCGGAAAACGCGCTGACCGGATTGGCGATTTGCGGGTTGCTGAAGCCTAAACCGTGCAGCAACTCGCCGGCCTTGGCCTCGATGCTGTAGCCCTTAATCAGTTCAAGTTGCTGGTGGATATGGGCCTGCTTGGCGCCGTCGCCGTCTTGTTCCGCCTGTACCAGGGCGGAGCGCAGCGCGTAGTATTCCGGGTGGCCTTGCAGCACGTATTCCAGTGCGCTGATATCGAGCGCCGGGGTTTCCTGTTTCACCGAGGCGATGGACCAATCCTTGGGCAGGGTGCACTCGCCGCTGTCGAGTTGCAGTTCAGATTTCAGCAGCGCGAACAGGGTCGATTTACCGCACCCGTTGGCGCCGACCAGGCCGACCTTATGTTGTGGAAACAGGGTGGCGGAGGCCTCTTTTAGCAGGCATTTTCCACCGCGCAAAAGTTCAATCTGGGAAATCTGAATCATGGTTCGTTGTCTGTCCGAAAAAGTGGCGGCAGTATAACACGGATAACATGGCGCACTATCATGGCAATCGCGGGTTGCAACGTATCACCGGCGGGGAATTTAGGCTAAAATGGCGGCGCTTGTAGCAAGAGGTAGTTAACAGTGAAACGCAAGAAACGATTTATCGCCGGCGCCACCTGCCCAGAGTGTAAGGCCATGGACACCATGATGCTTTACATGGAACACGACGTGGAGAAAGTCGAGTGTATCGAGTGTGGTCATACCATGAGCCAGCCCAAGGGGGCGGTGCAGGCCTCGACCCGTCAGTTCGAACAGGTTATCGGCGTGTTCAAACCCGAATAAACCTAAGCCGCCTCAGTAATGGGGCGGCGGTGGTTCCTGGCTTTGCGGCATCAGCTGGGTATTTTGTACTTCCCGTAACTTCTCTCCCAGCAGCTCCGTCTGGCGGTGCATTTTAGCGATCAGCTGCTGGTGGGCCTTAATCTCGTCATTCAAGATCTCTATGGTTTCGTCCTGGAACGCCACCTTGGCTTCCAGTTCGGTCAGTCTTTGCTCTATGCTGTTCATGGTCGACTCTTAATCGGAAAACGCTCGGCAAATCCGCTTGAGCTTTCGCTCAGCAAACGGGTGCCCTGATCGGTGAAGGCTACATCATAGACCACCGCCGATTTAGGTTGGCTGTCCCTTCGGGGTGTGACAAGCCAATGCTGCAGCTGTTTTCCCGTGCTGACGTCCCACAGCGCCAACTTGCGGCTGGGTGAGCCCGTGGCGAGCAGACGGGCGTCGGGGCTGAAGCGAACCGAGCTGAATATCTGTTGCCGCGCAATATACTGCAAATCCGCCACCGGCGCACCATTTGTCAGATCCCAAATCCGTGCCTGTTTCTGGCTGTCGGCGGTAAAGGCATAGCGCCCCTGTGGATCCAGCGTTACCTGGGTCACCCGGCTGGGGTGGTTGAAGCGATAGATCACCTGGCCGCTTTGGGTGTCCCACAGGTAGGCGACATAATCGCTGGAACCGGTCAGGGCATAGCGTCCGTTGGGGGAAAGATCGACGGCATTAATTTTTTCCTGATGGCCGAGGAACTCGATGCGCCTGCCGTTGACTAAGTCTTGGTGGATGACCTTGCCGTCACCGCGACCGTACAGTATGTAGCGGCCCTGATTGCCGATGGCGATGTCGCGAATGCTGGATGCCTGGATTTTGTAGTAGCCGAGGTTTTTCCCGCTCTCCAGATCCCACACCGCAAAACTGGTTTTGTCGGCGGTGACCGCCGTGCTGTTGTCCGGCGCGATGGCAATGGCGAGCACCAGGTTTTGTTCATCTTGCTGCTGATACCATTGATATTTCAGGCCCTGCAGTTGATTATCCCAAACCATGACCCCATGGTTAATGGACGACGTGATGCTGTAACGACCGTCACTGGAGAGGGCCGCTGCATAGGCTCCCTGAACCGTGTGTTCAATGGTTTCGATGGCGCCGTTGGGTTTGTCGCCGCAGGCGGCGATAAAGGTGGCGACGAAAACCGGTAATAAAGCGCGAAAAATGGGCATGTTTACGGGATTTCCCCTTAACTCTTTAATCTATAGCGGTTAGACTGAGGGCGTCACGGCCCGGGTTGTTTATCCAGTTACGCTCACCGCAGGTAATTAGATAAACAGCCTAACATCAGGTCGTTATTGTTAAAACTAGTTTTGTAACATCAAATTGGCAACCGAAGGTTTGCCGGAGACAGAAAATGAAAAAAACGATTAAACTGTCGCTGATCGCGGCATCGGTTCTGGCGCTGACCGCCTGTAACCAGGAAGCACAAAAACAACAAGCCGACGTAAAACTGGATACCGAAGTACAACAGCAGGCCTATGGCATCGGTGCTTCAGTGGGTAACTTCCTGAAACAGGATCTGGCCGACAAACAAAAACTGGGTATCGAGCTGGATCAGGCCCTGCTGGTTCGCGGTTTCCAGGATGCGCTGGCCGGCAATGCCAAGCTGGACGATGCTAAGGTACGTGAAGTACTGACTGCACTGGACACGACTGTTCGTGCCAAGCAGGAAGAAATGGCAAAGGCCGAAGCCGAGCAGAACAAGACCGCCGGCGAACAGTACCTGGCCGAAAACGCCAAGAAAGAAGGCGTAACCGTGACCGAGTCGGGTTTGCAGTATGAAGTGCTGCAAGCGGCTGAAGGTGACAAGCCTGTCGCCACCGATACCGTCAAGGTTCACTACAAGGGTACGCTGCTGGACGGCACCGAGTTCGACAGTTCTTATGCCCGTAACGAGCCAACCACGTTCCCGCTTAACCGCGTGATTTCAGGCTGGACGGAAGGTCTGCAACTGATGTCTGTGGGTTCTAAGTACAAGTTCACTATCCCTGCCGGTCTGGCGTACGGTGAGCGTGACCTGGGCAAGATCCCGGCTAACTCTACCCTGGTTTTCGAAGTTGAACTGCTTGAAATCCAAAAGCCGGAAGGTAAAGATGCCGCCGAATAATCGATTCGGCGAGCAATAAAAAACGGGACTTGAGTCCCGTTTTTTGTTTTTAGTCTTAACTTCACCTGTTTCAAAAGGTGAGTTTTACGATGCGAATCTTTAACTACTGTGGTTTGAGTAAAGATTGTCTATCAGTTCGTCTTCCAGCTCGAAACGCAGTTCGAGGGCCTCACCCAGGGTTGAAAGATCGCGGTCGAATTCGGCCATCAGATCGTCGGCGGCCAGCTCCGTGTATTTGTCGTTAAACTCCAGAGCGAGATCCGTGGTTTCAGATATTCGCGGATAAAGCGATTTTGCCAATTCGATACTTTGCGGGCCCTTTTGCTGGCACTGCTTGGCGATATCGTCGTAGATTTCGAAATGTCCCGCGGACAGATAATCCATCAGGATCTGGCAGAAACCTTGAATCTGGGCAACCTCGGGCAGGGCGTGATCGTTACGGCCCTTGCCGTTAAACCCCGCCAGCGCGCAGTACATCACCAGTAGTTCTTGACGTTCGGCCAGCCACTTATCGATGACGCTATGACTGCCGCCCCATTTTTGTTGAGCTTTTTCCAAACGCGTAAGCATTATTAATTCTCCTTCGCTGCGCCGGTCTGTACCCTATAACAAAGAAATCCGCACAAAAGATCAACCTATTTTTTTTATATTTGTTAACAAAATTCGCAACTGAGTGATTCGATTGGCATTTAATTGGGATGTAAAAGGTCTGATGAGAATGGCGGGCAAAGAAAAAGCCACCCGAGGGTGGCTGAATTTCTTTAGCAGTCTCGTTAAAACGAGCTTCTTGTTGTTGAATTTTTCACTAGCACGGACAAATTTATATCAGCCCTTCGCTCACGTTGCAAGTTTTTAACAAAAAAATTTACTTTTTATTTTCATCGACCCCAACGGAACGCGATTCTCTCGGTTACGCAAGGTGCTTCAACGGCGCAATTCATGATCTAATTCATAGAGCGGCGCAGCGGTTGTGATACACTAGCCGCATTCATCTGATTTACGAATTTTGAAAGTCGAGTGAGGCTATGAGCGAATTAAAAAACGATCGTTATTTACGGGCCCTGTTGAAACAGCCGATGGACGTTACCCCGGTGTGGATGATGCGTCAGGCTGGCCGTTATCTGCCTGAATACCGTGCCACCCGCGCACAGGCCGGTGATTTTATGAGCCTGTGTAAAAATGCAGAGTTGGCCTGTGAGGTGACTTTGCAGCCGCTACGCCGTTACCCGCTCGATGCCGCGATTCTGTTCAGCGACATTCTGACCATCCCCGATGCCATGGGTCTGGGCCTTTATTTCGAAACCGGTGAAGGGCCTAAATTTGAGCGTCCCATCGAAAGCATTCAGGACGTAGTGCAGCTGCCGGTTCCCGACCCGGAAGACGAACTGGGTTACGTGATGAACGCCGTGCGCACCATTCGCCGCGAATTGAAGGGCGAAGTGCCGCTGATCGGTTTTTCCGGTTCGCCCTGGACCCTGGCAACCTATATGGTAGAGGGGGGCAGCAGCAAGACCTTCGGCAAGATCAAGAAAATGGCGTTCTCCGAGCCTGAAATTCTCCACATGTTGCTCGACAAGCTGGCCGATTCGGTGATCGCGTACCTGAACGCCCAGGTGAAGGCCGGCGCCCAGTCGCTGATGATCTTCGATACCTGGGGCGGCGTGCTGACGCCACGGGATTACAAGGAATTCTCGCTGGATTACATGCATAAGATCGTCGATGGCCTGATCCGCGAAAATGAAGGCCGCAAGGTGCCTGTCACCCTGTTTACCAAAAACGGCGGCCAGTGGCTGGAAGCCATTGCGGCGACCGGTTGTGACGGTGTGGGTCTTGACTGGACGATTGATATTGCCGACGCCCGTCGCCGGGTTGGCGACAAGGTTGCTTTGCAGGGCAATATGGATCCGGCGATGCTGCACGCGGCGCCCGAACGTATTCGTCAGGAAGTGCAGAAAATTCTGGATGGTTACGGCAACGGCAGCGGTCATGTCTTCAACCTGGGACATGGTATTACCCCGGATGTCGATCCTGAGCATGCAGGCGTCTTTATCGAGGCGGTACATGAGCTCAGCAAGCCATACCATCTGTAAAATTAAGCCCACCTTGTGTGGGCTTTTTTTGTTTCCATGATGGCTTCGCATATCCTCGATTGGCCCGGCTCGGTCGCCGCGGCCAGGGCGATACAAAAACAACTGGCGGCTCAGGTGTCGTTATTGCCCATGCAATCGCCGCCCGAGCTGGTGGCCGGTATCGACGTGGCGTTTCCCGAACGCGGCAGAGTAACAAGGGCCGCGGTGGTGGTGATGCGGCTGCAAGACATGGCGGTGATAGAACAACAGGTCAGCGAGTTGCCGACCTGCCTGCCCTATATTCCCGGTGTGCTGAGCTTTCGCGAAGGACCGGCGATTTTGGATGCCCTGAGTAAGCTTGAACACAAGCCCGACGTGCTGATGTTCGACGGGCAGGGCATCGCGCATCCGGCCCGGCTTGGTATCGCGTCTCATCTGGGTGTATTGCTCGGCATGCCGTCGCTTGGCATTGCGAAAAGCCTGTATATCGGTGAGCACGCTGAACTCGGGGCTGAGCAGGGCGCGTTTGCGCCGCTCATGCATGAGGGGGAAGCGTTGGGTTATGCGCTGCGCAGCAGGGCCAAGGTAAAACCCGTTTACGTATCGCCCGGAAACGGGCTGAGCCATGTGCAGGCATTGGAGCTAGTCCAAGCCTGCTGCAAGGGATATCGCTTGCCGGAGCCGACCCGGCTGGCCGACAAGCTGAGCAAAAAGCTGCCTATTTGAACAGTCGGTTGAGGCCGTTCAGGGTCGCCACCCGATAGGCTTCCGCCATGGTGGGGTAGTTGAAGGTGGTGTTGACGAAATACTCGATGTTATTGCCGCCGTTCTTCTGTTCCATGATCGCCTGGCCGATGTGAATGATCTCCGACGCACGCTCGCCGAAACAATGCACGCCGAGTATCTCTTTGGTTTCGCTATGAAACAAAATCTTCAGACTGCCGACGTCGGTGCCCGCGATCTGCGCACGCGCCAGGTGCTTGAACTGGGCCCTGCCGACCTCGTAGGGAATGCGCGCGGCGGTCAGCTCCTGCTCTGTTTTACCCACCGAACTCATTTCCGGAATGGTATAAATTCCGGTCGGAATATCGATGATCAGTTTTTCTGAACTGTTGCCCCTGACGATGGCATTGGCGGCGATACGGCCCTGATCGAAGGCGGCGCTGGCTAGGCTGGGATAACCGATCACATCGCCCACGGCGTAAATATTATCCACCTCGGTTTGATAGGTTTCATTGACCTTGAGCTGGCCGCGGCTGTCCGGCTTCAAGCCGACCGCCTCGAGGTTCAGGGTATCGGTATTGCCGGTCCGGCCGTTGGCGAACAGCAGGCAGTCGGCCATCACTCGTTTGCCCGATTTCATGTGCATCACGATGCAGTTGTCACGGGTTTCAACCCGTTCGAATTCCTCGTTATGGCGGATCACTATGCCGCTGTTCCAGAAGTGATAGCTGAGCGCATCGGAGATCTCGGCATCCATAAAGGCCAGCAGGCGTTCCCGGGTGTTTACCAGATCCACCTTGGCGCCGAGCCCCTTGAAAATCGAGGCGTATTCGCAGCCGATCACTCCGGCACCGTAGATCAGTACGCGTTGGGGATCGTGTTGCAGATTCAGAATGGTGTCGCTGTCATAAACGCGGGGATGATCGAAGTCGATGTCCGCAGGACGGTATGGCCTGGAACCCGTTGCGATCACTATGGTTTCTGCAGTCAGCAGTTCAAACGACCCGTCCGCATGGCGAACCTGCACCGTATGACGGTCAATCAGGCTGGCGTCGCCTTGAAAAAGCTGGGCCCGGTTGCGTTCGTAAAAGCTGCTGCGCAGGTTGGCCTGTTTGGTAATGACATTGCCCGCATGATGGAGAATGTCCGGGAAGGTCAGTCTTCCCGGTCGCTCGGTCACGTTGAACAGCGGGTTTTGTTTGTATTCAATATAGCGGCTGACGGAGTGGCGCAAGGCCTTTGACGGAATGGTGCCCCAATGCACGCAGCCGCCGCCGACCGCGCTCTGGCGCTCGATGACGGCGACTTTTTTGTGGCTTTTGGCCAGGTTCATGGCGGTGCCTTCACCGCCGGGGCCGGTGCCTATGATGATGGCATCGTACTGATATTGAACCTTGGTTTGCTGTTGTTTTTCTTTTCTGGTTTTCGCCGTCGCCACCTGTGCACCTCTGTTAACCCGGTAGTTTGCGTAATCGCGCATTGAGCGCCAGCCAGGCGTGCTTTTGCACCTGCCATGCCGCTTCAAGCTCGTGATACTGTTTCATTAAAGCCGACTTTTCATATTGCTGCAGCATATGATTCTTCTTCGCTTCCAGCACGTCGGCCTTGAGCTTACAGAATGTCTGTAATTTCTTAATAAGTAAATCATACTCTTGTTGTAGCAGGGCGAGTTTTTCCTGAGCCAGCGGCAGGCTTGCCAGCTTACCGCGGGTTTTGTTCATCAGGGTGTCGGCCTGGGCCTTTTCGATGCGCTCGATCGGGGTGCGTTTAAGTTTTCCGGCAAGGCCGAAAAATGCCAGGGTGCGGATGATCCACTTGGTTGGATCGTAGTGCCACCACTTGATGCCGTTACGGTAATCACTGGCGAAAATATGGTGGAAGTTATGATAGCCCTCGCCGTAGGTGAACAGCGCCAGCAGGCCGTTGTCGCGGGCGGTGTTTTTTTCCGTATAGGGGCGGCTGCCCCAGATATGGGCCAGTGAGTTGATAAAGAAGGTGAAGTGCTGACTTAGCACCAGTCGCAGCAGACCCGCCAACAGCAGCATACCGAATACGTCACCGGTCAACCAACCGAGCAGCGCCGGGAAACCTATGTTCATCAATATTACCAGCTTCATGTAATGTTTGTGCTGCCACATCACTACCTTGTTCTTTTGCAGATCGCGGGCATTGCTGTAATCGCTGTAGTTTTCGCCCTGGTAATCGCGCAGCATCCAGCCGATGTGGCTGTACCAGAAACCGCGTGTGGCGGCGTAGGGGTCCTTGACCGGGTCGTCGACCTGACCATGATGCACCCGGTGATCACTGCTCCAGTGCAGGGCGCTGTTTTGCAGGGCAAATGCGCCACCAAGGGCAAAAATGAATTCAATTACGGGGTGCGCCTCATAGGCCTTATGGGCCCAGAGTCTGTGGTAACCGGCGGTGATAGAGAGGCCTGAGAAGAACATGCAGGCGACAAAGATACCCCACTGGGTTGCGCTGAAGCCATGGGTGATTCCATACCAGGGAACCAGAGTGGCGGCGGCGATAAAGGTAAGGGTAAAAAACAGGACATTGGTCCAGATCAGGGGGTACTTCTTCATGGTCGATATCTCAGCGTACAGTTGTACGCTAAAATAAATGTTCCCCTTCCCCGCGTCAAGTTTTATGCGGTCTGGGGAGCAAAAATCACCGCTAAACTGGCTTTTTGCCCGGTCTTGGAGTTAGACTGCGTACCGGGTCAATCAGGGACAATACGATGTCAGGCGTAAGAGCACAGCAAAAACAAAAAACCAGACAGGCGCTTATCGAGGCCGCCTTCAATCAGCTCAGTGCGGAGCACAGTTTTTCCAACCTGAGTTTGCGCGAAGTGGCAAGGGAAGCAGGCATAGCTCCGACATCTTTTTATCGCCATTTCAAGGATATGAATGAACTGGGTTTGACCATGGTGGATGAGGCCGGACTGACTTTGCGCCAGTTGATGCGCCAGGCCCGACGTCGAATAGCCAGCGGCGGCAGCGTGATCACCACCTCGGTGTTGACCTTTATGGAGTTTATCGACAACCAGAGCAACCAGTTCCGTTTACTGCTGAGGGAACGTTCCGGTACCTCAAAGGAGTTCCGTGCCGCCGTTGCCAGGGAAATCAAACACTTTATTCTTGAACTGGCTCACGATCTGGAAACCGAAACCCCCTGCGATGCGACTCAGGCCTATAACGAGGCAGAAGCCATGGTGACCCTGGTGTTTAATGCCGGCGCCGAGGCGTTGGACATCGAAGGGCATCAACGCCAGGAATTGGTAGAACGCCTGATTTGGCAACTGCGCTATATTCGCCGCGGCGCCGCCGCATACGTTCGCAGCAACTGAGCCTGTGCAACTCAACCGCGGCATTTTGTTGTCGGCAAGGTTTTAACTTGGAAAGCGGCGAAAGCCGCTTTTTTTTACAAAAATTATTTTACCCCTCCAGCTAGTCAGGGGCTTTTCCCCTGTCTTGAAATTCGGTCATTCGCAAAATTTAATGCGCAATGTGTTTTTATTTTGATGGATTAATTCCAAGCGTTAAGGTTTAAACTACCTTGATTGGAATTTTTATGCTTGGTTGTGTGTTTTTT
>JBNKEN010000437.1:0-2991 GCA_050288805.1 Pseudoalteromonas sp. | reverse complement strand
CAGGCGGATCGCCAGTGACGATGCCAGAACCGCGATAAACAAAGAACTATTGTGGATAAACAGATGTCCGGCGTCTGCCAGCACGGCCAGAGAATTGGCATAGTAGGCACCCACCACCTGGATCAGCATAAAACAGGAAGTGATCGCCAACGCCAACATCAAGCGCCGGCGTGAAGCACGGTGAGTGGTAATATCCGTCATTCATCAACCTTAAAAGCAAACGGGAAAGGCTATAACGACACCGGGCGAGCAGCACCGGCGAAAAAAGAGCACGTTATAATATAACAAAGCAAGCGACTTTTCCACTGTGGCGTAGGAAGAAACGACCTTGGCCGAGAGCTTCTCACAGGGTAGACTGAACCGTGCGTTTTGCATTCCAGGGATGTGCATCCCTTGGCCCGTAACCGATTGAGAAACCCCCATGAAAGTCAAATCAAGCTCAGAGAATGACAAAATGCATGCCCTGGTGGTCGAGGGAGGCGCAATGCGCGGCATTTTCTCCTGCGGTGCACTCGATGAGTTTATGGCGCACGATCACTATCCGTTCGGAATGTGCTTCGGTGTTTCCGCCGGTGCCACCAACCTGGCTGCCTACCTATGCCGTCAACCGGGACGAAATTACAAAGTGATCACTGACTATTCATGCCGGAAAGAATTTATAAGCCTGACGCGCTTTGTACGCGGCGGTCACTGGCTCGATCTCGACTGGCTGTGGCACATTACCATCCGCGAATACCGCCTTGATCTGGCCACCTACCAAACGCAGTCGATCCCGCTTTTTCTCGTCACCACGGATATAGAAACGGGCCTGCCACATTATATCAGGCCAGATGCTAACGAACTGGAGCAGGCGCTCAAGGCTTCCTGCGCGGTTCCTCTGGCATACAGGAATTATCCCGAACTGCGGGGAATCGCCATGACGGACGGCGGACTGGCCGATTCGATCCCGGTATTGGAGGCATACAATCAAGGCGCCAGGGAAATCACCGTCATGCTGTCTCGGCCCCTTGGCTATCGCAAATCCTCGCGAAAGCAAAACTGGCTTACCCGACGCCTGTTCGGCATGCGCCCCGGCCTGCTGGAGGCCGTGACGCGGCGCGCCGAACGCTATAATCGCGCGCTGGATTTTATCGAAAATCCGCCCGCAGATTGCACCGTAAACGTTCTCGCACCGCCTCCCCACTTTGCGGTCGGCAGAACGACCACCCACCGAGGCAAGCTGGATGCGGGCTATCAGATGGGAAGAGAAGCGGCACGCGCAGCCTTATTGAGTAACCGGGCTTTCCGCCAGACCTGACCCCGCCCCCCAACCCGGCAGCTTATGCTCGGGCCTGCTTTGCATTTTTTCATTCAGAGTCAAAAACTCCACTAGACACCCTAAAATAGGGACTATACTTTGCGTTACCAGGACGGAGCTCTTCTTTGGCCCTGCATTCATCCCGTACGTGATACTTGCTGCCAGCCCGCGCCCCTGTATCACCTTTAGGAATGCACCAGCAACGCCATGCAGTGTCTGCGCTAGACCGTTCGACTGACAAATAACTGAATAAGGGAAACAGTGATGAAGTCGCAACACCGAATTTTGTTAGTGGACGACAATCCCCTGATAGTCGAAATGATGGCAAGGCAAATAAGAGCCCTTCCCTTCGATTGCGAATGTGATACCGAAACCGACGCCTGTGTGGCCCTGGAGCGTCACTTTCAGACACCCTACAGCTTGATCCTCACCGATTGTTATATGCCGCAAATGAACGGCTATGAGTTTTGTGAAACCATACGTAAATGGGAAGAAACGACCTCCCCTTGTGACAAAACCCGCATCGTCGCCATGAGCGGCGATCATGAGGCGGAAGCCTACTGCAAGTCCGCAGGGATGAACGAATTTATCGTCAAACCCTTGTCATTGGAAACCCTGCGGGACCTGATCCAAAACAAAGCGCCGCGCAACCGCAAAAACATCTTTAACCGCCAGCCGCTTATCGACCTTATCGGCGACAACGAATCCCTGATAGCCGAGTACCAGCAGGCCTTTATGCGCCAGGCGCTGAATTCGCTGGACGCCCTTGCAAGCAAGCTCGATCATCATGACTTTTCCGGCGTCAAGGAAACCGCCCACTTTTTGAAAACCTCCGCCCGGGTAGTGGGTGCAGATTACATCCTCGAATGCCTGGACAAACTAGAAAACGCCGCGCTTTCGTACAGCCTGGCGGCCTGTAGGGGTTGCATGGAAAAACTCAGCCATGCGGTTCGAGAGCTAGCCGAGGTAGAACAGCATGGCTAAAAAAAACGTCGATCACGCCGAACGTCACCCCAATGTTGTACTGCTTTGCGACAACCAGGCCGATGTGGTGGGGGCTGCCGACATCATTTCCTCCCAGGTTGAAGCCTTCCGCCTGTTTGAATCTGAGGCCGAGGCCGTGCGTGTCATCAGGGAATCCAAGCCCGGGGTGATCCTGATAGCCCTTTCCAGCGTGGAAAAAGCGGTTGCCCTCTACACCCGGCTGTCAAAACAGGATCTCTTGGCCTACCCCCATGAAAACATACTGCTGTGTGAAAACCGAGAATCGGGCATCGCGTTCCGTTGCTGCATGAAAGGGTTGTTTAATGATTACTTTGTTTTTAAGCCGATGTATGAAAACTATCGCCTGAAAATGATCTTGCAAAATGCCCTGGTCCGCACCGATGCGGAAAAATACAACAATCAGCTCAGGGAGGAACATTTTGGCAGGATAGACGACGATCTTCGTCAGATGATCGATGAAGCCGCCGGCTACCATCAGCTCAGCACCCAGGCAATCGACAGGACCAGACAGGAGCTCGCAGGCACCCAACGCCGCCTGGCGAGCAATGCTGCCGACAGTGCCGAGGCCAAGATGATGCAAGCCCTGAACGACGATCATATCGTGCCGCTGCTCAGCCAGCTGGAACAACAACTGGCGCGCGGATTCAACGATATGATAGGCGAGCTGGAATCGCGCCAACAGGCACTGC
>JBNKEN010000436.1:0-16269 GCA_050288805.1 Pseudoalteromonas sp. | reverse complement strand
TACGTACAGGCTATATTGTAAACAATTTATTTTCAACCAGTTTACATTTTTTATTTATTTGTACCTATTATGGCTTGTTTTGCGTTGAGTTTTTGATTTCGCTTCCGTAATCTGGAGAAGGATTACGTTTTATAACAAAGGGAAAGGTATGGAAGGGAGTTCAGGCTCTGATTTTAACAAGCAGGATGTTATCTCGGCGGCGCTTAGTGAACTGGCTGCGCGAGTGCAAGTGTTGATACCCCGGCAACAGGAGATCGGGCTTTACAGTGGTCTGGCGGGGCAGCTGTTATTTCTTTTCAAGCTTCATCAGCGGTTTCCCCACATGGTCGATGAAACCCTCTTTTCCGACGCTCTGGACAGGTTTCAGGAAGAACTGAGTCCTGATTTCTGCGATTTGAGCAGCGGGCTGGCGGGGCAAGCCTGGTTCTTGGAATACCTCAACCAGGATAAGTCGGAGGATTACGACGGAGATTTGCTGGAGGAGGTCGACAAGCTGTTATTCGAAGTGCTGAACGTCAGCCCCTGGCAAGGCGAACTGGAAATGGTTCTCGGTCTGGGCGGCTATGCCGTTTATGCGGCGCGCAGAGCGAAAATGACAAACCGGGCCGATTTATATGAGGCAATCGTTGCGCATTTCGAACAAGCCGCAATCGCGCTACCCGGAGACTTGTTAGCCTGGTCTCAGCCCGCCCGTTCCTCGTATCGTTTTAATTTGGACGAACCGGATCTGCCCGAATTTAATCTCGGTCTGGCGCATGGGGTTCCCGGCATTATTGCCGCCTTACTGCCGGCTTACTCTATCCCCTCATTACAACAGCGAGCAGAACGCCTGCTCAAAATGAGCTGCGACTGGCTGATACAACAGCAAAACCCGCCGCAAGGCTATGGTTCATGTTTCGGGTCTGTGGCGGGTGACCACAGTACTTCACGACTGGGTTGGTGCTACGGTGACCTGACCATAGCGCTGACCCTGGCCCGGGCGGGTACGTTACTCGATCGCATCTCCTATATAGAGTGTGCGCAGAAGCTGGCGCTGCATGCGACGGGCCGGGATGCCAAAGGCGGTGCCATTCGCGACGCAGGTCTGTGTCACGGTCATGTCGGTTTGGCATTAATCTTCAAGCTTATTAACAACATCTTACCTCATCCCGCAATAGAAAACGCCGCTTCTGATTGGTTGGACTTCGGGCTGAAGCAATATCAACGACAGGGGCTTGAGGCCTTCTGCCGTTTTGACGGTTTAAAGGATGCTTATGTGGAAGATGCAGGGCTTTTAATGGGTTATGCCGGTATCGGATTGGGTTTGCTGGCTATGCTGGACGATGACATGGATTGGGTTGATTGCCTGTTGATGGGGTAGAAGGAGAAGTTATATGTCCCGTATTTCACATGAAGAATTTTTTGTCGTTCGCACGCCCAGACTGGCGCTCGAGGAGTTATATAAACTGGGAGAAAGCGAGCAACAGACGAATGCCGCGCTTGAAGAATGGTTAGCCATGCCGGGCGTTGAAGAGGCCATTTATCTGGCCAGTCCGTCGCTGTTGGAGCGCATTGCGCTTTGGCGCAGCAAGCCGGATTCGAAGCAGGGAAAAAAAGTTGCGCAGGCGTTGCTCAAGTACATGATTCGCATGAGCTCCAGGCCGACCCCGTTTGGCCTTTTTTCAGGTATAGCCCGGGGAAAGGTGGGGGAAGAAAGTCGGCTTATTTGCGGTAATTATACTCGCGATAAACGTCAGACTCGGCTGGACATGTTTTACCTCAATGCCATCAGGGAACACCTGTTTGAACAGGATCCCGAGAAGAGTGGATTAACGTATTTTCCAAATCCGTCTATTTATTTCGTCGCCGACCAGTGCCGCTATATAGAGGCCTATCAATCAGATGAAACGATAGAATATCGCTTGAGCGCGGTGGAGGGGGATGAATATTTTCGCACCCTGTTAGCGCTTGCAGAAGCGGGGGCCAGTTTTTCTCAGCTGGTATCGGGCTTTATGGTGCGATTCCCCGAGGCGGACCTGGAGGAGGTGAGCGGTTACATACGCGAGTTGATGGCCGAGTCGTTGCTGATTGCGGATATTCCCCTGCCGCTGACCGGGCAAGCACCGGACCGTGCCCTGATGACCTCCCTGCTGCATTGCGGTAAGCGCGAGTTGGCCGATGCGCTGGATACCGCGCTGGAAAAAATGGCCGAGCTGGATGAGGCGCGCAGCAGTGATGCCGACACCTACCGGCAGCTTTTCAACCACCTTCAGGCGATGCCGGTCAAGCCGATGGAAAACAAGCTCTTCCAAACGGATGTTTACCGTTCTTTTGACAGCTGCACCCTGGCAGAGGAGGAGCTGCAGGCGCTGAAGCAAAAGCTGGCGTTGATTTCATCCTTGTCCCACTCGGATAAAACCTCCTCCCTGGATGACTTTGTGACGCGTTTCAATGCCAGGTTTGAAGGGCAGTTCGTGCCCTTGGATGTGCTTCTGGATGATGAGACGGGCATCGGCGTTTCCAGCGAAACCGGTTATGAGGCGCCCCTGGTTGCCGGTCTGAATCTGGTCCGGGACGGCAAAGGTGGGTTTATTTCTAAGCAGCCCAGCCCTCTGGACAGGGCCATTGAGCAGGCCCTGAGCCTGCCCAAAAATCAGGGGGCTGACGAAATCAGGTTGAGCTTAAAGGAATTGAAGCGCCTGCAGCGGGATGATCATAAAGGGGATTTACCGGCCTCGTTTGCCGCGATGTTTTCGCTTTTCCGCGATGAATCTCAGCGCAGCTTGTTTAAGCTAGGAGGCTGTTACGGACCTTCTGCGGCGAACCTGCTGGGACGTTTTTGCCATCTCGATGAGGATTTGCTGACCGATGTCAGGGCGCATCTTAGCAAGGAAGAAAGTTGCTCGCCGGATGCGGTTTTTGCGGAAATAGTACACATGCCTGACGGTCGGCCCGGCAACGTCATAGCCCGACCCCAGCTTCGGGAATATGAAATCGTCTTTATGGCCGACAGCAGCCTGGATCCCGAGTTCCAACTCCCCCTGAACGATCTTTATGTGTTTGTAGAGGGGCGGGAGGTCAAGCTGTGGAGTAAACGTCTCAACAAGCGGGTGATACCGCGACTGTCGAGTGCGCACAACTATTCGTCGCGCAGCCTGAGTGCCTACAAATTTCTCTGCCTGATGCAGCATCAGGATGGTCGGGCGCCCCGTTTCAGCATGCCGGTCAGTACAGCGCACGCCAGTTTCGTGCCCAGGGTTTGTGTCGATAACCTGATCCTGAGCGAAAAAACCTGGCGTATAGAACGGGCACGTTTAGCCGAACTGGTCCGGCATGGGTCCCTCGACAGGGATAAGTTGGAACGCCTGTGCAGCGACTACCGGCTCGACTATATCGTCAATTTTGCGGTATTCGACAATGTGCTGCAGCTCGACCTGCGCAACATCGCCATGTTGGAGATCTTGCTTGCAGAGACGCGTGGCAGGGAAAGCGTCGAGCTTAAAGAGGTATTGAGCGAAACCTTCCAGTCTGCGATAACCGATGCGCAGGGGCGGCACTACAATAACGAAATTATCCTGCCTTTTTTCAATCCGGACGCCGTGCCACATAAGCACGGGGCCGAAAATCCGTTGGCGAATATACACGCCAAGCCGATCAAGCGGCGCTTCAGTGCCGGTTCCGAATGGCTGAGCCTGAAGATCTACTCCGGTAATTCCATGCTGGAGCAGTTGTTAGCGGAGGATCTGCTGGCGTTAATCGAGCAAAGCGAAGGGCTATTCCAAAAATGGTTTTTCATCCGTTACGGCGATCCGGACTGGCATATCAGGCTGCGTTTTCAGGGGGAGCCGGCACGACTGTGCGGCGAGCTGCTGCCCAGGCTGAACGCGCTGCTCGATCCCCTTATCGAGAGCGGCCAGTTGCACAAGGTTGAACTGATGACCTACGAACGGGAGGTGGAGCGTTACGGCGGACCCGACGCCATGGACCTGATCGAGACCCTGTTTATGGCAGACAGCCGTCTGATTGCCCGGGTTTGCGGCGCCCTCGACGAATTCGGCGAAAATCTGCGCTGGCGCCTTGCCTTGCTTTGTACGGATCGTCTGCTGACCCTGTTCGGCTATGATGCGGAGCGGAAGCTCGCGCTGATCACCCGGTTGCGCGAGGGTTTCGGGCGCGAGTTCAACGAATCCGGGCTGCTGCGCAAACAGCTGGGTAATCGTTACCGGGAGTACCAGGCGATCATCGATGATGATTTTGCCAAGCTCAACCTGCCCGGTGCGGAAGGCCTTAATGACGCACAAAACTTTATTGCCGAATGCGTGGCCGAGTGGCAGCAAATGGCAGAGCATGCCATTGCCGAGCTCAAGGTCCTGTCCGATGCGGGACGCCTGAACGCTTCTTTGGATGGGTTGCTGGGTTCTCTGCTGCATATGCACAGCAACCGCCTGTTCAAGGCCTACGGCCGGGAACAGGAGTTGGTGATTCACGATTTGTTGCGACG
This sequence comes from Pseudoalteromonas sp., assembly GCA_050288805.1. Classification (GTDB taxonomy): domain Bacteria; phylum Pseudomonadota; class Gammaproteobacteria; order Enterobacterales; family Alteromonadaceae; genus Pseudoalteromonas. The sequence continues at coordinate 11,789 of JBNKEN010000436.1, read as the reverse complement.
TAAATACTTTTCAAGCGCCAGGCAAGGTTAACGGCTGCGCCTTTTGGCGCAGTGAAATGACGAAAGCTTATTTCAGCAGATGCCTTTGGCGGAACAGCGCCTGCCAGTGGGCGCCCGCTTTGCCGGAGATTTCGCTGTCGAAGTAGTGGCCCAGGCGTCGCTTGTCGCTCGGGTCGTCCTTGAGGGCGGCGCCGATCACGAAATGCACCAGATTATCCATGCTGACCTGCCCCTGACAGTAGAAATGGGCGTGGACGCAGATGGCATTCGGAACCGATACGGTGACATCAAGAAAGAGAAAACTCAGTTTTGAGTCAATGGATTGACTACTTGTAAGTATGGCTGTATGTAACGACCGGTCGATGGAGGTATCGAGAATTTTATGGGTATAGTTGACCAGGAAAGTAAACCTTTTGTCGCCCACAGTGAATTAACCCGGCGTAGAAAACTTTAAGGGCAGCCGCAACAAAAGCCTTGTTTCAATGCACTCAACAATATAGGTGTGAATATGCCAATTTACCGACATGGAATAACCTCATATTGTTGGGCGTTGATGAAGTTGGAGAACCGAGGATATCCCTGAAAACAACCTGATCCTTATGAAGCGACTGCCCGAGTTTGTCAAACAAGATGTAGGGGATTTTTACGCACCTATAACCTGCTCCGTTATCAAATGATCCAAATGTGTAGGACCCTGACGGCGGCTATCTACCCAGTCAACTTAGTTTTAAAAGCATATTTTCCCAATGCCGCTTACCTTAAGTGAGCGGCATTAGGTACTAGCCCATGTCATTGTTCATGTACGCCGTCCTAAATAAGGAAAGCCATTTTCATGGCGCTTCTGCCACTAGGAATAAAGCGTTATCCAGTTGAACACAATCACCTTCAAAGCGAGTTCTGGCTTTTAACTCATAGGTATGCGTACCTGCCGGCGGCGAATCAATTGTATGTATACCAAAATCCTCATCACCTTGGAGTTTGGAAAGCACAGAGTTGGCTGGCAGAGTATAAGTTCCATCCCTTACTATATTGACGAACCCCTGGTTGCATATATAGCCACCCCCTGCGGCCGAGATATTAACCGCATTTCCAGAGGTGGTAATCGTCAAGCTAATGCAAGTTTGAGCTGTTGTTGAGTTTAAGTTACATGTGCCGCGGCTCTTGCCATAAACTACATTGGCACCACTAGACAGGGTGCCTACAGTGCCTAAAATATTAACGCCAGCCTTCACATTTTCAGGCTTTAAGTCGACATCTATAACAGTCGGATCATTATCATCCGCATCAACCGCATCTGTGACACCATCCTTATCAAAATCTGAGTCAAGTGGCTTCCACCCTTTGGATGTACAGGAATAATGTCTGTCGTTGGTCGTATCAAAGGCAAAAGAGCCTTTGGTGCTGGCATCACATGTGGGCATGGCCGCTTGCGTATATTGCCCGGTTTCTACCAACCCGGTAGCGTAAACATTATTAAATGTAGGGTTATCTATCAATTCGCTGTTGCCAACAGAATTAGGGGCAAGAGAAGCAGCCGTCAATGAGTCATCTTGGATTTCTGAATCATCTAATGAATTTTGTACAATCTCATATTCATCAATGGCATCGCCAAATTTTGAGTCACCTGGAAGCCCTTGTGGCCCCATAGGTCCGGTGTCACCTTTAGCACCTTGTGGCCCAATAGGACCGATATCACCTTTTTCACCTTGTGGCCCTGTAGCCCCGGTGTCACCTTTTTCGCCTTGTAGCCCTTGAATACCCTGCTCACCTTTAGGTCCCTCTAACCCAGGTAAACCGACAGGACCAGTTTCACCAACTTCACCTTTAAACTCGTTCCAATTTGCACCATCGCAAATCAATGGCATAGCCGCTGTGGAATCATAATAAATGTTACCAGCATTAGTGCTGTTACAAGGCAGTGGCGCGACGCCTTGCGGTATTAACTGTAGGGCCCCTTGAATTTTGGTATTGCCGTCGTGAATATTGGCATCTTTTACATTTGGTATGCTGGATATGTCGCTGGGATCTGTGCCTGCTGCATACTCCACTTTATTACTGTAGCCATCACCGTCGGAATCATAGTCACCATCATTGACTGTTCCTGTTCCATCCAGTGAATAGCTATCCCCGGGGTTTAGTCCTAGGCCGTAACTATCATCATTTTCCTGTTGATCAGTCAGGCCGTCACCGTCACTATCTGTAAGGTCAATTACCTCTATGTAAACATTATCGATTAATACCTGACTGGTAATATTTGAGCTGTTTTCAAATACTAGCTTGATGTTGTCGGTTAAAAATAACGCGCTAAGAGAATCGCTTGGGGTAAATTTTACTTCAACATGCTGTATATCCCCGTAACTGGCTGGCTTTTGAGCAACCGTGGGAGAGGTTATAATTGGAATTCTCTCTCCGGTCACTTCAAAAAACAGGCTGTAAGTATCGAAGATTTGTGGAGATTCTGTGGCAATCCTGCCACCTACATCAAAAGTGATGTTATAGGTTTTATTACCTTCCAGTTGAATATTTAAAGTTTGCTCCAAGCGGCCATATTGATCCATGTAGCCCATTACTTCGTAGAGATCCTGGTTATTGACGATTCCGGCCGGAGGGTTATAAATTCCAGCTGGAGCAAATACGTCCCAACCGGTAGCACTGGGAAGCGAGCTTTTACCGCTACCGCCGTTACCATTACCATTTCCGTTGGGAAACGTTTCAGAACCGGGGTAATCGACCTCAAAGTCTCCGTTATACACTACATTGGGGTTTGCTAAAGCAACATGGCTGGTTAGTAAAGCGAGCACGAGCGCTATTTTTTTTATTTTCATAATTTCAAATACCCTTTAAAAACTATAAATATTCCTGATTTACGTACGATAGATGGTGATTTTGCCAATTCAACACCTCAGAACCATATTGCATGGTTGAGCAAACTAACTATTAGGCAAGTAAATTTTTTCTTTTTGTATGTATACAGATTAATCATTAATTTTCAATAAATTGCTTTAAAATTCAGCGTGAATTCATGAAAAGTTATGGCTTTTAATCGGTATGGAGGAAGAAAAACATCGCAAAGCTTATTTCAGCAGATGCCTTTGGCGGAACAGCGCCTGCCAGTGGGCGCCCGCTTTGCCGGAGATTTCGCTGTCGAAGTAGTGACCCAGGCGTCGCTTGTCGCTCGGGTCGTCCTTGAGGGCGGCGCCGATCACGAAATGCACCAGATTATCCATGCTGACCTGCCCCTGACAGTAGAAATGGGCGTGTACGCAGATGGCGTGGGCGACGGAGACCACCTCGGCGGTCGACATCGCAGAGCTGGCGAGGCGATCCGTGCTGCGGCCGTCCACCGTTTGCCCGAAGCGCAGTTCGTGGAACAGGGTGGTAAGCACTTCGATCACCGCATCGTCCATATGGATCGCCAGGTTGGCCTTGGCATTGAGCTTTTTCACCTCGCGCAGCACGATATCGATTTCGTCATCGAGATTCTTGATCGGGCTGATGTGTTCGAAACTCATGCGCCGCTTTAACGCCGCGCTCATCTGGTGCAGCCCGGTATCCACGTTATTGGCGGTGGCGATGATATTGAACCCCGCCTTGGCGTAGACCAGGCTTTGCCCGTGGGGCAGCTCGGGAATGCTGATCATGCGTTCCGACAACAGGGTGAGCATGGCGTCCTGGATCGGCTGCGGGCAGCGTGAGATCTCTTCGAAGCGCACCAGTTTGCCCTCTTCCATGGCGCGGAAAATCGGGCTCGGCACCAGGGCTTCCATGCAGGGACCGGAACTGACCAGCATCGCCTGGTTCCAGCTATAAAGTAACTGTTTGATATCGCTGATGGCGCCGCCCTGAACCACGTAGGACGAATCCCTCGAAATCGCTGCACACAGCAGTTCGGAAAGCCGCGATTTGGCGGTGCCCGGTTCGCCCATCAGCAGGCTGCCGCGACCGGTGGCGATGGCCACGATAACCCGGGTCACGATACCCGGCGGGGCGACGAATTTTTTCTGGATCCCGAGCTTTTCATCGCCGAGCACGAATTTTTCCACCGCCTGAGGCGACAGTATCCAGCCGGCGGGCGGCGGAACCTGATCAAGCCGCGCCAGGGTATCCAGTTCGTCGGCAAATTCCACTTCGGCCGCAATCCGCTGGGCCGGTTTTGGCTGACTCATTTACGCCCCCTTACGCCGCGTTTTTCCGGCGCCATGCGTTCCTGCGGCAGGATCTTGCGCAGCTCGCTCAAGGCGATGCGCCCCTCGATGACATGGGCCAGGGCGCTGTCGCGCATGGTGAGCAGGCCCGAGTCGAGCGCCTGCCAGCGCATTTCCTCGATATTCGGCTTTTGTGCTATGGCGCTGCGGATATCGCCGTTGACATACATATACTCGATCACCGCAATCCGCCCCTTGGTGCCGCGCCCTTCGCACTTATCGCAACCGCGGCCGCGATAGCTGCGAAAGTTGGCGGGCACGCCGTCCGGGAACACCTCGTTCAGCAGGTCCTCGGGCGGCGAATCCTCCTCGCTGCAATGGGGGCAGATGCGCTTTGCCAGGCGCTGGGCGATCACCGCCAGCAGTTCGCTGGCGAGGGAATTGGGATGGATCTGCAGGTCGTAAAGTCGTTGCAGGGAGTCGACCGCGTCGTTGCAGTGCAGGGTCGAAAGCACCAGGTGGCCGGTTTGCGATGCGCGCACCGCCTCCAGTGCGGTTTCATGGTCGCGGATTTCGCCGACCAGGATAACGTCGGGATCCTCGCGCACGAAGGCGCGCAGGGCATCGGCAAAGGTAAAGCCGATGTCTGGCCTGACATGGCTTTGCTGCACCTTGTCGATGGAATATTCGATGGGATCTTCGGCGGTCAGCACCTTACGGCTGCCGTCGTCTGCCAACTCCTGCAGCCCCGCATACAGGGTGGTGGATTTGCCCGACCCGGTCGGGCCAACCACCAACACCAGGCCCGCGGGGTTGATCAGCAAGCGCTGGTAATAGCCGGCGATTTTTCCCGACATGCCGAGTTCTTCCATTGTCATGGCGCGGCCGGTGTGTTTCAGCACCCGGATCACTATATGCTCGCCGTGCAGCGAGGGTTGGGTCTGGATCCGCAGGTCGTAGCTGTCCTTGCCGTATCTTAGTTGCGACCGCCCGCCTTGGGGCAGGCGCCGTTCGGCGATATTGAGTTCGGAGCGGATCTTGATCACGTTGACCAGCCCGCGCAGTTCCTTCGCCGTGAGTTTGAACTTGTTGAAATCGTGCAGGTCGCCGTCGACCCGAATACGGATCCGTACCTTATCGCCGTAGAGCTCAAGGTGAATGTCGCTGGCGGAGGAGCTGACCGCCTCGATCAATATCCCCTCGTAGACGGAAACCAGATAGGGGTTGATCTGGCTTTCAACCGGATTGAATTCGTCCTCCGTCTTGCCCTCGTTCATCGGCTCGGCCAGCTGCTTGTTCAGCATTTCCTTGCCGCGCGACACCACGTCGAGATGCGACCACAAGCGCTTGAATTCGTCGGCGGTGATGATGCGGCAGACGATGCGCTTGCTCGGGTGCATGTTGCGCAGTTCATCCTGATCGACCTTCTTGTCGTCGGTGACCAGGGTGATGTCGTCGTCGGTTTCGCAGATCGGCAAAATCCGGTGCGCTTCCAGGTAGGTGCGCGAATAAAAGCCGAACAGCTCCGGCTGCAGTATATCGAACAGCTCGTTGAGGGTTTGCGTGGCACCCTGGTCTATCACCTCGGGCTCGGCTCTGGCCGGCGACGATTTGATCACCGGGGTGATGTTGATCAGGGTATCGCGGGCGTCATGGAAGTCCAGGGTGCCCAGGCTGCCCTGAAAGCTCAGCTCGTTTTCCGATTTATGATAATGGTGCAGCTCCGGGTGGGCCGAATCTCCGCTCAGGCACACCAGATCGCCGTCGTCGGCCAGCAGGGTGGCGAGCCGACTGGCGTCGGGCAGCACACAGGTGCAGAGGATATAGGTTGGCGGCGGGTCGAACGGCGTGAGTTCCAGCGCATCCTTGGCGATCACCTGGACGGATTCGATCTGTTTGTTGCTGAGCCGCTTACGGGCGAGATCCGCCACCGCTTTATTGCGTTCGATGGCGTAGACAAAGCTACCAAGGTGAGACAGTATGGCGGACAGGTAGCCCGAACCTGCGCCGATATGCATCAGAACGTCGTCGGGACGAATGGGAGGCGCCATCAGCAGCAGGGTTTTTATTATTTTACAGCTAGGCATGCTGTGCCCGGTAACGACGTGAGCCAGGTCTTGTGAGCTGATAAAATGGTCGCGTTCTACCGCCGCAAGGGCCTGGGAAACGGTAAACTGATATCCTAACGCCATACTAAAGGCCTAACAAAAGCACACAGCTATCAGCATAGCCAACAATCTGTGCTTTTGGGCCATCAGGATGAAAAATAAACGCTTTTTTTGATCTGGTACGCCCTATTCGGTGGCAATCGCGGGCGCTTGCCTACTTGGCTGAGTGCAGGCCTCAACCTGTTTTACCGCCGAGTTATTGATGCTGATATAGCATTGGTCTAGCAGCGAACAATAACAGGTTTCGGTCTCCAGCTCCTGGCGGGCCTGTTCGAGTTTGTCCCAGACTCGCTGGTTGAATTTGCTCTTACTGAACTGCAGCAGGTTCTTTTTATCCCCTGCGCTGAGCAGGGTGTTGTTGGCGCCTTCCGTTAACAGCCAGCCAAATTCGTTGAACACATTGATGTCGTTTTCGGCCTTACTTTGCGCCTCCTTAAGGGCCTTTTCGTACTCGGAGGTGTTGCAGCAGGCATCGAGAAACTTATAGATGTCCGTATAGGTTTCGTTTTGATAGTGATAGGCCACGTATTTGATATTGGCGGGTCCAGCCCCCGAATTGGTCAGCTCGAAGGTCAGCTCCCACTTTTTTGCTGCGGTATTAAAGTTGCCGGTGCCGAATTGCAACCAGGGCCAGGTGGCGGCCTTTACCTGGCGTTCCGCCGCGTTGGCCTGCAGGTAGGTGGCGTAAAAGGAAGCGGCGGAAATAATAATGGCGCACAGCGCCAGCATCAGGTTGACCCGTTCACCGGTGAAAAAGAGGTCCTTTTCCTGCTTGGGGGTCGGTTCCTCGGGTATCTGTTCTTCCATGAGTGATTTCTTATTGTTGTTTTTTAACATATTTACACCAGCTTACGCGCCGGGGTCAACGACTTTACTGCGCTGAAGCGGGGCGCTGTGTGCGATGTAAAAAATATCTGCGGTGCCGTGTTTTCTTACTGGCGAAACAAAAAGGTTTCGTTTAAACTTTATTTTCTTTCGAATCGAAACTTTTAGCAGCCAATGTCAAAACGTAACACCCAGCAGCGACGTCACAGCATTCTCACTCAGGTCAACGAACTGGGCGAAGTGGCGGTGGAAAGCCTGGCCGAGCAGTTCCAGACCTCGGAGGTTACGATTCGAAAGGATTTGGCCGCGCTGGAGCAGAGCGGACTCTTGCTGCGTCGTTACGGCGGAGCGATGGCCCTGCCGCAGGAGATCGTTGCCAGCGACAAGGCGCAGGATTCCAAGCGCAAGGTGGCGATCGCCAAGGCGGCGGCGACACTGATCAAGGACCATAACAGAATCATCATCGACAGCGGCCGCACCACGGCGGCGCTCATTCCCGAACTGGTCGGCAAACGTGGGCTGGTGGTGATGACCAATGCGATCAACGTGGCGAATCGCCTGCTGGCGCTGGAAAACGAACCGACCCTGTTGATGACGGGCGGCACCTGGGATCCGCATTCCGAGTCGTTTCAGGGCCAGGTAGCGGAAAACGTGTTGCGTTCCTATGATTTCGATCAGCTGTTTATCGGCGCCGACGGCATAGACGTAGAGCGCGGCACCACCACCTTCAACGAACTGATCGGGCTGAGCCAGGTGATGGCCGAGTCGGCCCGCGAGGTGATCGTGATGGTCGAATCGGACAAGGTGGGCAGAAGAATACCGAATTTAGAACTTCCCTGGCACAAGGTTACGGCCCTGATCACAGACGACGGCCTGCCCGACGCGCTCGGCAAAGCGATCGCGCAACAGGGCGTGCAGCTGATCATCGCCGGGGAAAACGAATAACCTCCGGATGACAACACCGGATCACACACTGTAAGTGCAAATGGAGAGATTATGTGTGGCATTGTAGGGGCGGTTGCAGAACGCCCGGTTAACCGAATTTTAGTAGAAGGCCTGAAGCGCCTTGAATATCGCGGCTACGACTCGGCAGGCGTGGCCCTGCTTGCGGGCAGCGAACTGAACACCGTGAAGGCGGTTGGCAAGGTGGCCAACCTGGCCGAAGCGCTTGAAAACGCGGGCGTGACGGGCACCACCGGTATCGCCCATACCCGTTGGGCGACCCACGGCGGCGTCACCGAGGCCAATGCGCACCCGCATCTTTCCAACGATCAAATAGCCCTGGTGCACAACGGCATCATAGAAAACCACGAAAAGCTGCGTCGTGCGCTTCGCGATGCCGGTTACAGCTTTTTATCGGATACCGACACCGAGGTGATGGTGCACACCATCCACCAGCTGCGCCAGCAAAGCGCCAGCCTGCTTGAGGCGGTGCAAAAAGCGGTGAAGCAGTTCGAAGGTGCCTACGGTACCGTGGTGTTCGACAAGGCCAACGGCAACGAGATGATAGTGGCGCGCTCCGGCAGCCCGCTGGTGATAGGTCTTGGCCTGGGAGAAAACTTCGTCGCCTCGGACCAGCTGGCGCTGCTGCCGGTGACCCGTAGCTTTATTTTCCTCGAAGAGGGCGACGTGGCCCGCATTACCCGCGACAGCGTGGAGATCTACGACAAGGACGGCAACCGCGTCGAGCGCGAGCAGCACGAGTCGAACATCAACCAGGACGCCGCCGGTAAGGGCGAGTACCGCCATTACATGTTGAAGGAAATCTACGAACAGCCGATGGCGGTGCGTAACACCCTGGAGGCGCGTCTCGACAACGACAAGGTCGCCATCGAGGCATTCGGCGAACAGGCGTTCGAAATCTTCAAACGGGTGAAGCATGTGCAGATTATCGCCTGCGGCACCAGTTATCATTCCGGCATGGTGGCCCGTTACTGGCTGGAGCAATATGCCGGTATCAGCTGCAACGTGGAGATCGCATCCGAGTTCCGCTATCGCAAGTCGTTCGTCCATCCCGACAGCCTGCTGGTGACCATTTCCCAGTCCGGTGAAACCGCCGACACCCTGGCGGCGCTGCGTTTGGCCAAGGAGCAGGGTTATATGGCGTCGATGACGATCTGCAACGTACCGGGTTCATCCCTGGTGCGCGAGTCGGATCTGGCGTTTATGACCAAGGCCGGCGCCGAAATCGGCGTTGCCTCGACCAAGGCGTTTACCACCCAGCTGGTGGGCCTGTTGATGCTGACCGCCGCCATCGCCCAACAAAAGGGGCTGCCGCAGGCGGAAATCGTCAACGCGGTGAAAACCCTGCCGAACAAGCTGGAAGAAACCCTGCAACTGGCGGGCGACATCGAGGCACTGGCGGAAGAATTTGCCGACAAGCATAATGCGCTGTTCCTCGGTCGCGGCGATCAATACCCGATCGCCATGGAAGGGGCGCTCAAGCTCAAGGAAATTTCCTATATTCACGCCGAAGCCTATGCGGCGGGCGAACTGAAACACGGCCCGCTGGCGCTGATCGACGCCGACATGCCGATCATAGTCGTGGCGCCGAACAACGAGCTGCTTGAAAAGCTGAAATCGAACGTGGAAGAGGTGCGCGCCCGCGGCGGCATCATCTACGTGTTCGCCGACAAGGATTCCGAGTTCAAGTCGGACGACACCATGCGGGTGATCAACGTTAACCATGTCGACGACATCATTGCCCCGGTTGTCTATACCATTCCGCTCCAGCTGCTGTCTTACTACGTGGCCGTGATCAAGGGCACGGATGTCGACCAGCCCAGAAACCTCGCAAAATCCGTGACGGTGGAATAATAAAAGGCGCGAAAGCGCCTTTTTTGTCGGAGAGTAATAGAGTTTCATACTAAGTATTAAAAAATCATACTGAGTAATATAGTTTCATACCGATATTGAGCGAGAGGCCGGCATTGTTGCCGGCTTTTTCTTTGCCTTTACTTCACTTATGCACCTAGGCCCATAGGCGCCTTTATACGGTCATGAACCGGAAAATTTGTAAACAAATGTGCCAGCTTATGGAACTTGGGTCGCATGAAGCGCTAATATGCCGGGGTCACTCTAACTAAGGAATTTGTATGAGAGCAATAATAACAAGCGTGCTGTGTACGTCGGTTTTGGCGTTGGCCGGTTGCGCCAACGACACCACATCGGCCTCGCAGGCAATGCCCGCAGCCAAGAAAACCGCGTTGGCGTCGGGGATTGAAAAGGCCAACATGGATCTCAGCGTCCGCCCCCAGGACAACTTCTATCGCTACGTAAACGGGAAATGGATAAGCGAAACCGAGATTCCCGGCGACAAGACTTCCATCGGCGCGTTTTATGATTTGCGCGACAAGGCCGCCGAAGACGTGAAGGCGATTATCGAAACCCTGGCCGACGCGCAGGATCTTGAAAACGGCAGCGACGAGCAGAAGGTTGCAGACCTGGTTCGTTCCTACATGGATACAAAGGGCAGAGACGGCGCGGGCGTAGCACCGATTCGAAACGTCCTTAACGATATCGCCGGACTGAAAGACAAAGATCAGCTGGCCTCGGCGTTCGGTCGCCTTCAGGCCATCGACCTTTCTATTCCGCTGGGCTTTTATGTCGAAGTCGACGCCAAGCAGTCGAGCCGTTACGCCATGCATATCTGGCAATACGGCCTGGCCCTGCCGGACCGTGATTATTACCTGAAGGACGACGAGCGTTCGAAAAAATTACGTGCGGGCTACCTGGCGCATATCGAGAGAATGTTCGACCTGGCAGGCCTTGAAAACGGCAAGCTGGCGGCGCAAACCGTGATGGAGCTGGAAACCCGGTTGGCGCAATTCCACAATACCCGGGTCGAGAACCGCGATGAGGAAAAACTATACAACAAGTTTGACGTCGCCAAACTGGCCGAGTTGAGCGAAGATTTCAATTGGCAGGCCTATTTCGGGGCGACCGGCGTGGCCGGGCAAAAAGAAATCATCATCAATCAGCCCGATTATATTCGCGGCTTCGGCAAGGTGTTCAAGGAAACGTCGCTGGACGACTGGAAAACCTACCTGACCTTCCACACCCTGCACACCTATGCGGATTACCTGTCGCAGGAGCTGGAACAGGAAAACTTCGATTTCTTCTCCCGGCAGCTGAACGGGCGCCAGGAACAGCAACCGCTGTGGAAGCGCGGCGTCGAGGTGGTCAACGAGCACCTGGGCGAGGTCACGGGCAAGCTGTATGTCGAGCGTCACTTCAAACCCGAGGCCAAGGCGCGGATGAGCGAACTGGTGGAGAACCTGAGGTCGGCGTACGGCGAGAGCATAGACGAACTGGACTGGATGTCGGAAGACACCAAAAAAGCGGCCCGGGTCAAGCTGGCCGCATTCACCCCCAAGATCGGCTACCCCGACCGCTGGGAAGACTACTCGGCGCTTGAAATCCGGGCGGGTGATCTGGTCGGTAACATCATGCGTTCGGTGCAGCTGAACCTGCGAAAGCAGGTCGACAAGCTGGACGATCCGATCCACAAGTGGGAATGGGGCATGACGCCGCAGACCGTCAACGCCTACTACAACCCGACGGTGAATGAAATCGTGTTTCCCGCCGCCTTCCTGCAACCGCCGTTTTTCAACATGGCGGCGGACGACGCGGTCAATTACGGCGGTATTGG
>JBNKEN010000435.1:0-4120 GCA_050288805.1 Pseudoalteromonas sp. | reverse complement strand
ATAATAAGGAGAATGGAGAGAAGGGTAAGTAGATCAAATACAGCCCAGGTTAAATAGATATCTGCATCTAATCTTTCACGGCCCGAAAAGGAAGCAAACAGACTGGTCATGGGATCCGTTGCCCAATAGGACACGAACATCATCAGCGAGATAAGCAACAACTGCTTGTCCTTGTAAGTCCCCAATGAATAGCGTGCAACATTAAAGAGAAAGGCCATCAACATAGCCCAGGTTACAAGAGAGATAACGTAGGAAGAAATGGCACCATCAATATACATAAGCAGAATCATCCTCTTGGGACGAGGAAGCCTTTGCAAGGGAAAATTATTATTGGTTTTTTTGCGCGGTTAGGTCAAAACCCTGTTTTTTACTTCGGGAAAACAGTTTCCGAGCCAAATGTCTAATCCCCAGAAAATCCCTATCAACGATTAGAGAAACGACCATCAAATATTCACAGATTCCTGTGCCTAATGAATAAAGAGACCAAAGCCACCAAGGCTCTCTATTATTATGAACCATGATATCAATATACATGGAAAAAACCATCAGCGAATTGAATACCAAACCACAGACAATATAAACCACGCCGGTGCTCGAAGAACGGTGCCTGAAAAACCAATAGACAAGAAGAACACAAATCAGGGTTATGAAATCGTAAAGCGTCCAAGTCAGATAAATATCTGGTTTTGAAAAATAATTAAAGAAATGGTCACTGGTAAAGTAGGAGATAGCCATAATAGCTGAGACTAACAACAGTGCAGTGTCTTTTTTGGCGCCCACCCCTCGCATCAGTAGGTTAAACACGAACGCCATTACAAAGCCCCAAACAATAAAGGCGCCAAAAAAAATACCAGCATCTATACCAAAGTACATTGACTATCCCATGAAAATTGGTCTTTACTGCTCCTTCTCGTCGGGCAGTATGACAGGTATACCACGCTCTACACTACTTGCACTAAGCGCTTCTTGCGAAAATGTAACTGTATCAGATTGTAGCGTTTTATTACCAGCGCTTTGTTGCGCAACCGGGGCCGCGTGCTGTTGCAGTTTAGTGTAGGCTTGCATCTGCATTGAGCTGTTAGCATTAACTTGCATGGTTTGTATCCTTATAAAATAAATCGTTTGGTAGTGCGTCTGCGCCTGGCACACACACTATTACTACCTGGGTGCTTGCGCCTTCGCTGTTTGTTAACAATAACGTCCGTTATTATTTTGACGTTTATCGCTTATTTACTGCTCACAGACAAATTAAGCAATGAACATGCCAAAATCAAATGAACAAATAATTAACAATAAGTTAACGTTCATTTTAGCGGAAACAGCAACCGGGATTCAAGAGGATAAATGACCGGGCATGTTGCATACCCGGTCGGGAAGGTTAGTCGATTTGAATACAGGGAATGGTGGTCACCGGTCTCAGGTGCAGATCCATCGCAACCTCGTCGCAGCTTTCCTTACGCAGGCATAGCTCACAGTCCTTCATCACCTTCTCCGGCAAACTGTCCTTGGTACAATAGGCAAAACCCTGTTTGGCGAAAAATTCGGGCACCCGCGTGAGCACGATAAGACGATTGAGCGCCAGGTTTCTGGCCTTTTTCATCAAGTGCTCCACCAAAGCACGCCCCTGCCCCTTGATTTCACAGTCGGGATCAACCCCAAGGGAGCGGATCTCAGCCAGTCCGGTGTCGTAGATGTAAAGCGACGCACAACCCGTGACCTTGCCGTTGACCTCGGTGACGGCAAATTCATTGATCGAGTGGATCATATCGCTTTTCGCCCGAGGCAGATTTTCACCGACCTTGGCCCAGTGTTGAATAAGCCCGGCAATCTCTTCCACATCATCCAGATGGGCATCGCGCACCCGCACGGTAAGGCGGCTCTTGGCTTCCTTCACCGCCTGCCCTACCCGCTCCGGCGAGGTGCCGCCAAGGGCCGCACGGGCATTCAGGCAGGCATCCAGTTCCAGCACCGGATACACGTCTTCTGCTATCAGCTCGCAGACGCTTTGGAACTGCGCCAAAGACAGCTGTTCGAGGTTTTTATTCTCGGCGATCGCCAGCTGTACCAAGCGGCCAACGATATGGTGTCCTTCGCGGAACGGAATTCCCTTGGCCACCAGATAATCGGCCAGCTCGGTGGCGTTGGCGTGTCCGCCCTTGGCCGCCGCCAAAGTTTTGTCGCCTTTTACCACAACACCTTTGATACAGGCTTCGGCCATATGAATGCAGGCCAGCCAGGTCGGCATCGCATCAAACAGGCCTTCCTTGTCTTCCTGCATATCCTTGTTGTAGGCCAGCGGCAGGGCCTTGAGCGTCATCATCATGGCGCTGAAGGCGCCGAACACCCGGCCGGTCTTACCACGGATCAACTCCAGCGCATCCGGATTCTTCTTTTGCGGCATCAAAGATGAGCCCGACGTCACGTTGTCGGCCAGTTCGATAAAACCCGCTTCGCCCGAGTTATAGAAGATCATGTCTTCCGCCATCCGCGACAGGTGCATCATGGAAATAGACGCACAGCTCAGAAGCTCGACGACAAAATCCCGGTCGGAGACGGCATCCAGGCTGTTGCGGGTCGCCCCGCTGAATCCCAGCTCTGCGGCCAGGGCTTCGCGATCTATTGGGTAGGCGGTTCCCGCCAATGCACCACTGCCGAGCGGACACTGGTTAAAACGCACCACGGCGTCGCGCAAACGCGCTTCGTCTCGTTCCAGCATTTCCACATATGCCATACACCAGTGGCTGAACAAAACGGGTTGCGCCCGCTGCAAATGGGTGTACCCGGGCAATACGGTGCCCAGTTCACGTTCTGCCAGAGAGATAAACGCCGCCTTGAGCGATTGCAGCGCTTCCATCAACTGGCCGGCGGTATCGCGGCACCAGAGACGAAAATCGGTGGCAACCTGGTCGTTACGACTGCGTCCGGTGTGGAGCTTTTTCGCCAGATCGCCCACCTTGTCGATAAGCGCCGCTTCCACATAGGAATGAATATCTTCCGCATCCGATTGCGTGATACGCGCCGGATCCGCCATAACTTCGACCAGCAACGCGTCGAGGGCTGCAACCAGTTCGGTATGTTCCTGTGCGCTTAACACCTTAACCTGTTTAAGCGCACCGGCCCATGCCACGGATCCCACTATATCTTGTTCAGCAAGCTGATAATCGAACGGTAACGAATCGTTGAACTGCTTGAAAGCCTGATCCGGACCGCTAGAAAAACGACCACCCCACAATGCCATTTAAATTCTCCTGACATACAGGGCCCGCACGGGCCCGTTCAATTACTTCTTGGTTAACGCCGCGATTCTGCTTGAAAGTGAGAACAGGCGGATAAAGCCCTCGGCGTGCGACTGGTCATACACATCGTCTTCACCGAAGGTGGCAAAGTCTTCGCTGTACAGGCTGTTCGGTGACTTCTTACGTACCGCGGCCACTTGCCCCTTGTACATTTTCAGGATCACTTCACCGGTGGCAGCCTGCGACAACGCCTCGGCGCCTGCCAGAATGCTGTCCTTCAGCGGGGTGAACCAGCGACCGTCATACACCAGATGAGAGAACTCGCCGCCCAGGGTGTGCTTCCACTTACGGCTCGCCTTATCCAGCACCAGTTCGTCGATGGCCTGCAGCGCCGCCATCATCACGGTGCCTCCCGGCGTTTCATAACAGCCACGAGACTTCATGCCGACCAGACGGTTTTCGACGATATCGACCCGACCGACACCATGAGGCGCCGCCAGCTGGTTCAACTTCACCAGGCACTGATACGGCGAGAGCGCTTCGCCATTGACGGCGGTCACCTCACCCTTGTCAACGGTTACGCTGACATATTCGGCTCCATCGGGCGCCTGCTCGGGAGCCGTGGTCCAGGTCCAAACCTGATCGCTCGGCTCACACCAAGGGTCTTCCAGCTCGCCACCCTCGTGGGAGATATGCCAGGCATTGGCGTCGCGGCTGTAGATCTTGGTCGCCGATGCCGCGCAGGGAATATTGCGTTCAGCCAGGTAGGCCAGCAGGGATTCACGGCTCGACAGTTCCCATTCGCGCCAGGGTGCGATCACCTTGAGATCCGGTGCCAGGGAGGCAAAACAGGATTCGAAACGAACCTGATCGTTACCCTTGCC
>JBNKEN010000434.1:0-7652 GCA_050288805.1 Pseudoalteromonas sp. | reverse complement strand
GAGAATAATGCGCTCGGCGAGATTTTCAGGCACGGGTATTTTTAGTGCCCTTTCAATGTCGCCGTCAAACCGCTTGAGCTCATCCGTCATGGACTTCAGTTCGGGGTGCGCGTTGGCATACGCCAGCAGCGCCGGATCTTTGTCGTGCGGGTCGGCAAGCAGACGCCGACGGAATTCGAGTTCGTCCATTATCTTGGTGCCCCCCTAAATGCTTCATCTTGGTAACTGAGCGCTTCTCTGAGCTGATTCCTCGCCCTGAATAACCGGGTCATCACGGTATTCTTGTTGAGGTCGAGGATCGCTGAAATTTCATCGCCGGTACAGCCCATCATCACCTGCAGCAGTAACGGTTCCCGGTATTCCTCCGGCAATTTGGCTATCTGGCGTTGCAGCAGGGTGTATTCCATGTCGGCATCCGGCGACGATGCGCCGGTATCTACCAAGGTGTCTTCTTCTACATCGCTGTAGTCAAACTGCTTGCGTTCGAAACGCCGGGCATTTTCGCGCCGCAAGATGGTGATCAGCCACGCCTTGGCCGCTCCGTGATCCTGCAAAGAATCCAGAGAGCGCCAGGCCCGTAAAAAGGTTTCCTGGGTCAGGTCTTCGGCGACAGCGGGGTCTTGGGTCAACCAGTAGGCGAAGCGGTAAAGCTCGCCGTGATAGACCTGGACCAGCGCCTCGTAACGTTTTTGTTTATCGGTCATATCAGTTAAGACCCGGGCAGTGGCATTTTTATTTCCGAACATCGGATTTTTTCTTCACCGTTTAATCAGCCTGACAAGGGGCCGTGCAAAGGGGGCAGTGCGCCGCCTGCATGTTTGGCCGCACGTTTGTTTGATTGTAGCAGCACCAGGAGCGCCTCCAGATCGACCTCGCCGTTTTGCCCGCCGTACAGATTCGCTTTTAATTCGGCGAGCCGTTCGTTGAATTCCGGCGCAGCGAGCTCTTTACTCAGGGTATCCAACGGGCTGACCTTATCGCCGGTGCGCTTTTCTGCATAGACGCTGAGCGCCCGGTAAAATTCCGCTGCATTTCCGGCCTTGGCCGTCTTTTTCAGGGCGTGGAGCGGTTCCTCGTGCTTGGCAGGCGAGGGCCTCGATTGATTCGGCTTCTTCGCCGTGCGCTTTGACAGCAAGAACCAGGCTGCCAAGGTGATAAGCCACAGCAGATAGCCGCCCGCGGCGATAAACGGGTTAACGCCGGGCTCGGTTTGCACCGTCACCAGGCCGTTTTGCGTTGCAGGCTGTTGCTGCGGGCTCGTGCTGTCGGTCGGGCTGGGGGCTGCGGCGGTTTGCGTGTGTCCTTCGCCCGCGACCACGGTCAGCCGACGTTCCGGCAGGGTGGCGTATTCGACGCGGCCGGTTTTGGTGTTGAACCAGGGAACGGAAATTTCCGGCAGCACATACTCGCCCGCTTTTTGCGGCAGCAGGGCGAAAGACGCGATTTGCTGCGAGATAACCCGGCCGTCGCGCATCACGTGCTTACGCTCGTTCTGGTCCGGGTAGCTGCGGATCCCCTGGATATCCTTCAGGGTGATTTCCGGCAGCTGCTCCTTGGTGACACCGAGGGCGGTCAAGGTGATGGTGCGGGTGATCGGGGTGCCCACTTCAACCTGCTGCTCGGCGGGTTGCCATTCTTCGCTGAGATCCACCAGTTCGCTCGGCAGCCAGGCGCCCTGGTAATCGGCAGGGATCGGTTTAACCGTGAGCGTCAACTCGTCGCCGAGGGCCGATACCCCGAGGGTGCGGTAATTTTTTCGCATCCGCCCGTTAAACGCCGGTGGAGTGATGCGGTAGTCGCCGCTTTTTTGCGGCTGGATCAGGTAATCCCGGGTGATCACCAGGTAACGCTTGCCGTCCTTGATCTCATAGTCTTCTTTTTGTTTGCCGAGCAGACTGACCTGGGCATCTTCAAGGGCCGGTGCCGTCAGATCGCCGTCGGCCAGCTCGCGGGCCAGATACAGCTTGACCGTGTAGACACCGGCCTGCTGTACGAACAAGGTTTCCGGCTGCATGCTGACTTCGACAAAGGCATCCTGCGCCTGACCGGGCGCGGCGGATTGCTTGATCACCTTGAGGGTGAAGGGGGCCGATTTTACGCCCTGCAGTTCGAACGACGGGATATTTATGTCGCCGGGCGTGCGCGCCATCAGTTCTGTTTTCCAACTGGTACGGCGGGTGATGTTGCCGTTGACTATGCTGGTCTGGCTGCTGGTGCTGGTGGGGCCGACGACAAAATCCTTGAGCAGGGCCGAGGTGTCGGGCCCGCCGCCGCTGACGGAATCATCCGCGGTCAGGGTCAGCACAAAATATTCGCCCGCCAACACCGGGTTTTTATCGACGCTGACCTCAAGCCGGTTCAGTGCCAACACGGGCAATGACAGGGAGAAAATTAAAAACAGGACAAGTCGTTTTACCATGACTTCTGGACTCCTTGTGGCAAACGTTGACGAAGGCGTTTCTGTTGCTCGAGCTGCATTTTATTGCGCAGCAAAATGGCCGGATCGTCGGGAATTTTGCGCATCAGCTGGTGCAGCTGCTGGGCTTTTTCTTTTTCTTCCGGGGTCAGGGGGCGGACATCGCTGATGGCCTGTTTGCCCTCGTCACCTTCTTGGCTTTCGCTGTTTTGTGCTTGTGCGGCTGCCTGTTGTTGCTCGCCGCCGGCATCTCGCTGTTGCTCGGCCCCGGCCTGCTTGGGATCTGCTTGCTTGGGCTCTGCATCGGCATTTTGCTCCCCGGTGGGATCCGGCGTCGGTGCATTGTTGTTTTGCCTTTGCTCCGCAGCATCGGACTGTTGCTCCGATTCTTTGCCTGCTTGTTGTTGCTCCGACTTTTCACCCGCTTGTTGCTGCTGCGACTCTTTTTCGCCGTTCTGTCCTTGACCCTGCTGCGAATCGCCGTTTTGCTCTGATTGCTGTTGCTGTTGCTGTTGCTGTTGCTGTTGCTGTTGCTGTTGCTGTTGCTGTTGCTGTTGCTGTTGCTGTTGCTTGAGCAGTTCTTCAACCAGCTTGAGATTGTCCCGTGCTTCGCTGAAATCCGGGTTCCGATCCAGCGCCTCGCGATAGGCGCCGACCGCGTCTTCCAGTTTGCCTGCCTTGGCCAGGGCGTTACCCAGGTTGTAGCGTCCGGTTGCCGAAGCATCATGCGTGAAATCGGTGATGGCTCTGTCGAAATCGCCCGCCTGATAGGCGGCCGCACCGCGGATCGCCTTGTTGTCGGTGTCCTCGGCTGCCGCGTAGTCTTTTTCTTGGTAGGCCTTCAGGGCATTTTGTTGATCGTTGCGAAACCAGCTTTGCCAATCTGCGGCCCGGGCCTGTTGAGTCGGCAGTAAGGCGCACAGGGCCAGCGCGGTCAGCACCTTAGGAGCGCGCATCAGCCAGAGCGCCAGGGGAAGCAGCAACCATACCAGGTAAATGCCGCCGTCGATGCGCCAGAGCGTCTGGCGTGACTCGCCCTTGCCGATATCCTGCTGCCCCGCATCGGTTGTGAACTGTGTAAGGTTCTGATTGCCCGGCGTGTAGCGGGCGAAATGGCCGCGGCCTCGTTCGGCGAGGCTTTTCAGGCGTTCAAAATGGGTTTTCGGCACCACTATCTGGCCGCTGCTGTCTTTTAAAAACCCCCCTTCGGGCAGGCTGATGGGGGCGCCTTGCTCGGTCCCGATCGCATAGATATTGAGACGATAGGGAGAGCGCCCGGCAAAGTCGTAGAGATCCTGCTGATCTTCACTGTCGATGCCATCGGTCATGACCAGAATATCGCCGTTCAGATAGCCGCCCTGTTGCAGCAATTCCTGCGCCTGAACCAGGGCCGCCAACAGGTTGGAGCCTTTTTCCGGCATGATCTCCGGGCCGAGGCTCGGGATCAGGTTGGCCAAGGTGGTGACGTCGCCGGTCAGCGGCGAAATGGTGTAGGCGTCACCGGCGTAGGCGATAAGGCCGGTTTCACCTTCCCCGAACTGCTCAAGCAGATCGAGTGCCTTGAAACGCGCCTGAACCAGCCTGCTCGGTTTGATGTCGCCGCTCAGCATGGAGAGGGACATATCCATTACCAGCACCCGCGCCATTTTGGCCTGATAGACGGGCAGCTCGGTTTTCTGCCAGCTCGGTCCCGCGGCCGCCAAAATAGCGAGCAAGACGAACAGCGCCCCGGGCCAAAGCGATACGGGTTTGTCGGCTCCCTGCGAAGGAATGACAAAACGCGCCAGATGTGATGCGATCAGCGGCTGGCGCCGCGACGCCCCGGCTTTTTTTCGCCACAAAACTGCGAATAGCAGCACGGCGGGCAGCAGAAGCCAGAGCAAAGCGGGGCGGATAAATTCAAATTCGGTCATGGGTTACTCCTCACTGCAACCTGCCCGCGCACAATCAGGGCGCGCAGCGCGATAAGCGCAAGGGCAGCTAAAAGCGGAAGGTAAAATAAGGCGGTTTGCGGGCGGAACGTTTCGGTGTCACGGGCGACAGGCTCGAGCTTGTCGAGCTCCTGGTATATTTGCGCCAGTCCCTTTACATCCCTGGCGCGGAAATAAAGCCCGCCGGTTTGTTCGGCCAGCTGCTGCAGCAGGGTTTCGTCGAGCTGGCTCTGCATGCCGAATCCGGCCATGCCGAACAGCCCGCGGGCTTGCACATCCGCGCCGACTCCGATGGTGTAAACCTTAATTTTGGCTTCCTTGGCAAGCAGCAGGGCTTCGTCGGGCTGCAGGTTGCCGGCGGTGTTCTGGCCGTCGGTCAACAGCACCACGATGCGGTTGCTGTTTTCTTTCTCATTGAAACGTTTGACCGCGAGGCCGAGGGCGTCGCCGATGGCGGTGGCCCGGCCAACCAGCCCGAGTTGCGCTTCACTCAGCATGGTGCTCACGGTTTTGACATCCCGGGTCAGCGGGGTCTGCAAAAACGCCGTATCGCCGAACAGGATGAGGCCGAGCCGGTCGCCCTGGCGTTGCTCGATAAAATCGGACACCACGGCCTTGACCATCGACAGGCGATCGACGAAGCGGCCCTGGTATTCCATGTCTTCTTCCGCCATCGAGGCCGAGAGATCCACCGCCAGCATGATGTCGCGGCCTTCGCTCGGTAAGGAGACAGGATCGTCAAGCCAGACCGGATGGGCGGCGCCGCTAACAAGGCAAAGCCAGACGAGGATCCAGAGCGGGTGAATGCTGTTTTTGCCGCCTTCGCTGATGGCGCGTGCGAGCCCCAACCTCGCAAACCCGGGGATCCGCAGGGTCAGGTTCGCCTGCTGCCGTTGCGGCGCGACAAAGCGCAGCAGCCAGGGCAGGGGAATGAGAAGAAACAGCCAGGGAAAGAGAAACTCAAACATCGCTCACCCCCTTGGTTTTAAACGCGCGAATGGCGCTTGCCAGCCGGTTTGCCAGCATTTCGTCCCTCGGCGCCGGGCGGTACAGGATTTCCAGCTCTTCAGGGGTAAAGCTGAGGCCGCTAAGCGATTGCAGCGTGTCGCACCACGCCTTTCCCGAACGGGCGCTTGGCGCGTTACCGTAATAGTGGCGCGCCAGACGCTTGAGCAACAGATGGCGCTCGACCAGTTCGTCGCCCGGAAGGGCGTTGCTCAGGCGAACGGCTTCGCGTTTGGCGGCATTGTGACGGTGTTGCCTTAACCAGAAATAAACTGCGGCGAGCAGAGTGCTCAATAACAGGACGATAATGACCCACCATGCGGGGGCCAGGGGCCACCAGGGGGCCTTGTCGGGTACGATAACGTCGTGCAGGGCGTCTAACGGATTGGACTGCATGGAGATTAGGTTCCCTTGCTGAGTAACTGGTTTTCCAGCGGCTCGGCGGCGCTGAGCGCCAGATGGAGAAGGCCGCTGCGTTTTAACATGTCGATGCGGGCATGCCAGGCCCGTTGCGCTTTTTCGCTGAAGCTGCGGCGGAATCCGGCGTCCATCAGGGGCAGCGACAGGGTCGATTGTCCGGCGCTGATGTTCACGCTCCCGGCAAATTCCGGCAACCGGGTTTCGAACGGATCGCCTACCTGACAGGCCACGACCTCGCAATGGCGGGTCAGCAGTTGCAGCTGCTTGAGGCCGCTTGCGTCGAGGGTCAGGAAATCCGATACCAGGTATACCAGAGAGCCCGGTTTGGCGAGCTGATTAAGGCGTTTAAGCTGGGCGTTGAAGCCCGGCTCTGCGCCCTTGTCTATGCCCGCCAGTGCCTCGCCATGGAGGTCGAGCATCTGGTGCAGTAACGCCAGCACGCCCTTGTCGCGGGACGCAGGCTTCAGCTCGCGGTGGGTGTGCTGGTTGAACACCAGGCCACCGATGCGATCGCCGCGACGTCCCGCCGCCCAGGCGAGCAGCGCGGTAATATGCGCGGCCTGCACCGATTTAAGCAGCAGCTCGCTGCCGAACAGCATGCTGTCGGAGAAATCGCAAAACACGAACACCGGGCGTTCCTTTTCTTCCTGGAACAGCTTGGTGTGGGCCTTGCCGGTGCGGGCGGTGACGCGCCAGTCGATGCTGCGAATGTCGTCGCCTTGCTGGTACAGACGCACCTCGGCAAATTCCATACCGCGCCCCTTGTGGGGAGCGAGGTATTGTCCCGCGAGACGATGGCGGACCTTGCTGCGCGGCGTGAGATCCAAAAGCGGCGCCTTGGCCTTATAGTACATCAGCTCTTTAAGGCCGAGTTCTACGCCGTTGCTGTGGCTTTGTGCCAGCCAGGGATTGCTATCGCCTTTCATGATCAGGGAACGGCCACCAGTTCAAGAATACGGCTCAGCACCTGATCTTTGCTTATTCCGTCGGCCTGCGCCTCGTAGCTGAGAATAATGCGGTGGCGCAGTACGTTATGGAAAACGGCGCGGATGTCCTCGGGAGAAACGAAATCCCGTCCGTGCAACCAGGCGTGGGCGCGGGCGCAGCGATCCAGCGCGATGGTCGCGCGCGGGCTGGCGCCGTATTCCAGCCAGGCGCCGAGTTCCGGCGAAAGGCTTGCGCCGCTGCGTGTTGCTACCACCAGTTGCACCAGGTATTGCTCAAGCGATTCCGCCAGGTGCAAGGAAAGAATTTCCTTGCGCGCGGCGAACAGCGCTTGTTGTGAAATGGGTTCCACCGCCGCAGCCTGTTCACTCAGGGCTTCTCCGCGAGTCAGGCGCAGAATCGCCAGTTCGCTGTCGGCTGCCGGATAATCTATGTTGAGGTGCAGCAAAAAGCGGTCGAGCTGGGCCTCGGGCAGCGGGTAGGTGCCTTCCTGCTCGATGGGGTTCTGGGTCGCCATTACCATAAACAGCGGGGGCAATTTATAGGTGTTCTTGCCCACGGTGACCTGGCGTTCCGCCATGGCTTCAAGCAGTGCCGACTGGACCTTGGCCGGCGCCCGGTTGATCTCGTCGGCGAGGATCAGGTTGTGGAACAGGGGGCCCGCCTCGAAAACGAATTCATTGGTCTGCTGGCGATAGATGTCGGTGCCCGTGACATCGGCCGGTAACAGATCCGGAGTAAACTGAACGCGCTGAAAGCTGCCTTCGACGCCCTTGGCCAGTGCGTTGACGGCGCGCGTCTTGGCAAGGCCGGGAGGCCCCTCAACCAGCATGTGGCCGTCGGCCAGAATGGCGATCAGTAAGGCCTCGGTCAGGCCGTTCTGACCGATAATTTGAGAATCCAGGTAGTCTTTTAGTTTTACAAAGGGATTTACA
>JBNKEN010000433.1:0-17673 GCA_050288805.1 Pseudoalteromonas sp. | reverse complement strand
TTTTCACTGCCCGGCAGAATGACGATTTCCTGGGTAATGCGGGGATCTTCCGGCACCACCACCGCCATGCCGTGCTCGACGAAATAGCGCCCGATAATCGGCGAACGTTCGCCCTCAAGCACCTTGATGATACGCGCCTCGCATTTACCACCGCGTCCGCGACTACCCGCCTTTGCGAGCACCACATCGCCATGCAGCACGAGTCTCATCTGGTGAAACGGAATAAACCAGTCTTTCTCTTCACCTTCAACTTCCAGGAAGCCGAATCCGTCGCGGTGCCCGATGACCCGACCCTTAACCAGTCCGGAATCCTCGGGAACGACATAGCACTTGAATTTATTGAAGTGCAGTTGCCCGTCTCTTTCCATGGCGCGCAAACGGCGTTTAAAGGCAATCTGGCGTTCACTGTCATTGACCGCCAGTTCATCACAAAGCTGGTTGAAGTTAGCCGGTTTGGGACGGGCTTGAATATGTTCGAGAATGAACTCTCGGCTGGGGACGGGGTTTTCGTATTTTTCCTGCTCGCGGCTTAGAAAGGGATCCTGATTTGACATTCACTGGCTTGTTGACTGAGTTATGTTGTTATTTTAACCCAAAAGCCAGTGATGAAACAGTTTAATACCGTTAAACTTTTTTAAAGCGGCAGGCGCGCACGAGTTACCACGCTGGCCGGCATTTTTTCCGCAAGCTTGGCCAGCGCAATTTCTATCTGCTGGTGTTTTTTCTTATCGGCCACCACGGCATGAAACAGCCAACGGTAGGCATCTTCAAAATCGCGCGGGCTGCCGTAGCCTCGGTTATATAAATCAACCAGTCGCAGCTGCGCCTTGAGATTGCCGAGCGAAGCCCCCTCGCGTAAAAAGATGATGGCCTGAGCCTTGTCGGCCTGGACCAGGCGCCCTATGTCATAATAACGACCCAGCTGCTCAAGTGCGGCCGCCAAACCTTGCTCCGCCGCCTGACGCATGTAGTAAACGCCAAGTTCGACATTGCGATCCACACACACGTTATAGGCCAGCATATCGCCGTAGAGGAACTGGTAAGCAGGTAGCTTCATCTTACTGGCGCGGGCCTCGATGTCCTGCACCAGCTGGCAATTATCTGCCTTTATACGGGCAAGGTGGGTGTTGCTTTCGATCATCGCAACCAGTTCAGCCTGGCTGTATAGTTGCACCGCTTCCAGCGGTTCTTCGGCTTTCACCGCAAAGGACAGAACAAGGCAAGCTAAAATAATAAAACGCATAGTGTCACAGCTTCGTCGAAAATAGGGTATCGCCCTAATAATATACAAATATCGTTCCACTTCTCCATAGTGGCCAGCAAAAATAAGCCCGCCGCCATGCAGCCGCTAAACAGCACACATAAAAAAAGCTGCCTTAGGCAGCTTTTTCATTTTCCGGCTTGTTATTCGCCGAACGGGTTACGCACTATCATGGTTTCTACGCGGTCCGGACCGGTAGAAATGATATCGACCGGTACACCGGTGATTTCTTCAATGCGTTTGATGTAATTAAGCGCCGCCTGTGGCAACTGCTCCAGCGAAGTAGCGCCAAACGTATTGTCGCTCCAGCCCGGCATTTCTTCGTACACAGGGGTTACTTTTTCATAACCTTCAGCCGCCAGCGGCGTCACATTGGTGATAGTGCCGTCTTCCAGCTGATAACCGGTACAGATTTTGATTGTTTCAACACCGTCCAGCACGTCCAGCTTGGTCATACAGAAACCAGAGATGCTGTTGATTTGAATTGCACGACGCATGGCAACCGCATCGAACCAACCGGTACGACGTAAACGACCCGTGGTGGCACCGAACTCGTGACCTTTTTCACCCAAGTGCTTGCCAACAGGATCTTGCTTCTCTTTACCGTCATACAGCTCGGTCGGGAACGGGCCCGAACCTACGCGTGTCGTGTACGCCTTAACGATGCCCAGTACGTAATCCAGATTCAGCGGACCGAAACCGGCGCCCGTCGCGACACCACCGGCAGTGGTGTTTGATGAAGTTACATAAGGGTAGGTACCGTGGTCGATGTCCAGCAGCGTGCCTTGCGCGCCTTCGAACAGGATGTTTTCGCCTGCGGCACGGGCCTGATCCAACAACTCGGTGACGTCTACAACCATCGCCTTCAGAATGTCGGCAACGGCCATGGCGTCATCGAACGTTTTCTGGAAGTCGACCGGCTCAACCTTGTAGTAATGCTCAAGGGTAAAGTTGTGGTACTCAAGAATTTCTTTCAGCTTTTCACCGAACTGCTCAGGGTTGAACAGATCGCCGACGCGTAAACCGCGACGAGCTACCTTGTCTTCATAAGCAGGACCGATACCACGACCGGTCGTACCGATCGCCTTATCGCCACGCGCTTTTTCGCGGGCCATATCCAGCGCAACGTGGTAAGGCAGGATCAGCGGACATGCCTCAGAGATAAGCAGACGCTCACGCACAGGCACGCCACGCTCTTCCAGCATGCCGATTTCTTTCATCAATGCGTCAGGAGCCAGCACAACACCGTTACCGATCACGCATTTTACGTTGTCACGCAGAACACCCGATGGGATAAGGTGCAAAACGGTTTTTTCACCGCCGATAACCAAGGTATGACCGGCGTTATGGCCACCTTGATAGCGAACGACCAGAGAGGCCTTGTCTGTCAGCAGGTCAACGACCTTACCTTTACCTTCGTCACCCCACTGGGTGCCCAATACAACGACGTTTTTACCCATTGTAAATTCACTTAGAAAAAATTAGGCGGGGATTTTACCAGAAAAGAAGGGCAAAGATCACCCCGTTTGGGACGATTTTTCGACACTCAGTTGCAACTTCTCCGGCTTTCATAGACAAGGGGATGCGGATCAGTTGGTTAGAAAAAGGAAACGGGGCAATTTATTTGCTGAAATGAAACAATACGGCACCGGCCAGGATCATCACCACGCCGACGGTTCTCAACTGTCCGGGCGCAAGCCGGGCGACTTCCTGCAAGTAGCGACGCCATTTTTCGGGCACCAGTGCCGGTCCCAAACCCTCGATAATCAAAAGCAGGGACAGCGCCAATAAAAAGGTTTTTGCGCTCATGGTTTACTCCGGATATAAGAAAGCCCCGAATCGGGGCTTTCTTTGCAGTTTGCAGAAATTATTGTGCCTTTGCACCCTTCATATACTTGAAGAACTCGCTGTCCGGCGCCAATACCATGACGTCGTTTTCACCGCTGAAGCTCTTTTTGTAGGCATCCAGGCTACGCAGGAAACTGAAAAATTCAGGATCCTTGTTGTAGGCATTGGCGTAAATACCGGCGGCATCCGCATCCCCCTGACCGCGTACGCTGCGCGCATTACGTTCGGCATCGGCCAACATAACGGTGACCCGGCGGTCAACTTCTGCGCGAATCGTTTCGGCTTTTTCCTGACCCTGAGAGCGATGCTCTTTGGCCACCGCGGTACGCTCGGCGCGCATACGCTGGTAAATAGAACTGCTGACCTCATTAGGCAGATTGATCTGCTTGACGCGTACATCCATCACCTCGATACCCAGTTCCTTGGCGCTTTCGGAAGCCTGAACCAGGGCCTCTTCCATCAATTCGCTGCGCTCGCCGGAAACGATTTCCTGGATGGTGCGCGAACCAAAGTTGGTTCTCAGACCGTTATTGACCTTTTGCTTCAGCAGCGTTTCCGCATATTGCTTGTCGCCGCGGGCACGCAGGTAATAGGCGCTGAAATCGTTTATGCGCCATTTAACATAGGAATCAACGATCAGATCTTTTTTCTCACTGGTGACAAAACGGTCCGGCGCACCGTCAAGTGTCTGGATGCGCGCATCCAGGTGACGCACCTGACTGAAGAAAGGCACCTTGAAATGCAGGCCCGGCTCGTAAACCACCGCGTTGTCGCTGCTGTCCTTTTGCACCTTGCTGAATAACAGCACGATGGCCTTCTGGCCTTCAGAAACCACGAACACGGATGAAAAAGACAGAATAACCGCCGTAAACAGCACTACTAAACTAAAGTTTTTCATCTCGCGTTATCTCCCGTTACTGAAGCGATCGTTGGCGAAACGATCCTTACTGGATTGAACCTGGCTGTTGCGGGAAGTCCCCAGCTTTTGCCTGAGATCCTGGATATCGCTGGAGCTAGGCAAGCTGATTTGTGATTTAACACCTTGCTTTTCCATCAACTTTTCCAGGGGCAGATACATCATGTTGTTGCTGCCTTTGACGTCAACCAGCACCTTGGCACTGCCGCCCAATACTTTTTCCATCGCGTCTATGTAAAGGCGCTGACGCGTCACTTCTTTCGCCGCTGTGTATTGGGGCAAGAGTTTCTCAAAGCGCGCAACCTCACCCTCGGCTTCCAGCGTGATACGCTCACGATATGCTTCGGCTTCTTGGGTCATGCGGGTTACCTGACCGCGAGCACGAGGTTCGATTTCACGGGCATAGGCTTCCGCTTCACGGATGAAACGCTCTTCGTCTTCCTGTGCCGCGATGGCATCGTCGAACGCATCCTTCACCTCTGTCGGCGGACGCGAGTCCTTGAAGTTGACGTCGGTCACGATAAGACCCAGGTTATAGGGTTCGATGATCTTGTTCAGCTCATCCCAGGTTTTCTGACGCACCAGCTCACGCCCGGTTGTCAGCACCTGATCCATTTTAACGTGACCCACCACATAACGCAGGGCGCTGTCGAGGGCCTGCTGCAGGCTGTGATCAGCGTCGGTAACACTGAACTTGTAGAGATGCGGATCGACCACGCGGTACTGCACCTCGAATTCAACGCTCACCACGTTTTCGTCTTCGGTCAGCATAAAACCCGATGCCGACAGCGAACGCACGGCCTCGATGTCGACCGGGATAACCCGTTCGACGAAGGTCATTTTCCAGCGCAGGCCGGGCTCGGCGATACGGTCGAATTTACCGAACTGCAGCACGATACCGCGTTCGGCTTCTTTTACCGTATAAATACCGCTCAGGCCCCAAACGATGGCAGCCAGCAGCAGAATAAATACGAAACCGGCAACGCCGAGCCCGTTATTGTTACTGCCTTTGTTTCCACCGAACAGACCGCCGAATTTCTCTCCGTACTTACGCAGGACTTCGTCCAGATCCGGAGGCCCCTGATCCCGTCCGCCTTTATTCTTCCACGGATCGTTGTCGTTGCCATTGTTACCCGGCTCGTTCCAGGCCATAGCTATACTCCATTGTTATCTAAATGAATTAGGTTAAATCTATCAAAACCGTCACGATTTCGATACCAAAAAGCGTCGGTTTGAACTTTTTAACTTCCGACAATAAAGGATTCTATTCGCTCCCCGAGATCTTTTTTCAGGCGATTCCAGTCTGCCATCGGCAAATTCACCTTGAGCATCCAATGGCCTTCTTCGTCCACCAGCTCCGACTGAATGCAGTTAAGCTTATAGAGCGCACCACGCAGTTTCCCCTCGCTCGGCGGCATCCTGAGGTCGCCCCTTAGACGTTTTTTCGCCAGCAATTCACTGATGGCCTTCAGCAATAACTCCACCCCGCTTCCTTCGCGGGCGGACAGCCAGACGGATACCGGGCGCCCTTCATCGTCTCGGTCGATACGCGGTACGACTTCTTCCAGCGCGTCTATCTTGTTATAGACCACAAGCTGCGGGAGCTCGTTCGCCTCAATTTCCTCAAGTACGTTTTGTACCTGTTGCATGTTTTCCTGACGTCTGGAGTCGGCCACATCCACCACGTGCAGCTGCAGATCCGCTTCCCGGGTTTCCGTCAACGTCGCCTTAAACGCCGCCACCAGATCGTGCGGCAAATGACGAATAAACCCCACCGTATCGGCCAGAATAACCGCACCCAAATCCGGGATTTCCAGTTTGCGCAGCGTCGGATCCAGGGTGGCAAACAACTGATCGGCCGCATACACGTCAGACTCGGTCAACCGATTGAACAGGGTCGATTTTCCGGCATTGGTATAGCCCACCAGCGAGACCGTGGGGATCTCATTACGGTTTCGTGCACGCCGCCCCTGCTCCCGCTGCCTGGCCACCTTTTCCAGTCGTTTCAATATGCTTTTGATGCGCGCCCTGAGCAATCGACGGTCGGTCTCAAGCTGGGTTTCACCGGGCCCGCGTAAACCTATCCCGCCCTTTTGGCGTTCGAGGTGAGTCCAGCCCCGCACCAAACGGGTAGACAAATGACGCAGCTGCGCCAGCTCAACCTGCAACTTACCCTCATGGGTACGTGCACGCTGGGCAAAAATATCCAGAATCAGGCCTGTTCTGTCGAGCACCCGACACTGACAAACCCTTTCCAGGTTGCGTTCTTGTGATGGACTGAGTTCATGATTAAAGATGATGATATCGGCATTGTGGGTTTTGACAATCTCAGCGATTTCTTCTGCTTTTCCGGTACCGACAAATAGTTTGGAATGGGGAGCTTGGCGGCTGCCTTGCACAACCGCCAAACTGTTAACACCCGCAGAAGCCACTAACATTTCCAGTTCTTGCAGATCTTCTCGATCGCCTTCGTGTGGAAATTCAATATGCACTAAGACTGCCTGTTCACCGGCTTCATAACGGTCAAACAAGCATTAAGCTCCTAAAAATTAATAATTCCCTTCTTCGGTCTCTGAGCCTTCACTGCCCTGAGCGCCATGGAAATTGATTTGACGTGCCGGCACAACCGTAGAGATCGCATGTTTGTAGACCATCTGGTTGACCGTATTTTCGAGTAAAATAACAAATTGGTCGAATGACTGAATCTTGCCCTGCAGCTTGATACCGTTGACCAGAAAAATTGAAACAGGAACACGCTCACGACGTAACGCGTTCAAAAATGGGTCTTGTAACGATTGGCCTTTTGCCATTGTTATTATCCTTCGTTCTAGGTTTTATTATTAATCTAGTGCTTGAATTAGCAGTCGAAAATCTACTTCAAACAATACTAGCTTAGCGAACTTACTACGCGTTGCAAGTTTTCTTCCGCGCCGGTTGTCAGCCAAGTGACGTCCTGCCAGCTGCGCAACCACGTCAACTGACGCTTGGCCAGCTGCCGGGTGGCGGCAATGCCCCGAAATACCATTTCGTCATAACTGACCTGTCCGTCGAGGTAATCCCACATCTGGCGATAACCGACACAACGAATCGACGGCAGGTCGGGATGTAAATCTCCCCTTAGATATAGGGATTTAACTTCATTTTCAAACCCCATATCCAGCATTATTTTGAATCTTTTTTCGATTCGTGCGTGCAGTTCACTGCGTTCAGGCGGCGCAATGGCGAATTGATGCAACCGATAAGGAAACGGCGCTTGCTTGGTTTGCTGCAGTTCGCTCATGGTTTGACCGCTGATGCGATAAACCTCCAGGGCACGATTGATACGCTGGGAATCGTTGGGGCTTATCTTTGCCGCCGCAGCCGGGTCGATTTCGCTGAGTTCCTGATGCAGCGCCGGCCAGCCTTTCTCCTTGGCTTCGGTTTCCAACCTACGACGTACTTCGGCATCCGCCTCGGGTAACGGCGACAGGCCTTCTATCAGCCCCTTGAAATACATCATGGTGCCGCCGACCAGCAAAGGGATCTTACCCTGACGGTGCAAATCTTCGATATGCCACAAGGCATCACGGCGAAAATCGGCAACCGAGTAGCTTTCACTCGGATCCAGTATATCGATCAGGCGATGCGGCGCCAGCGCCAGTTCCTCGGCCGTCGGCTTGGCACTGCCGATATCCATTCCCTTATAAATCAGGGCTGAATCGACACTGATCACTTCGGTGTTGAGATGCTGGCAAAGGGCGATGGCAAGATCGGTTTTACCCGATGCGGTGGGGCCCATGATCGAGATAACGGGTAAACTGCTCAAGTCTGAAAATTCCGCTCTAACTGCTGTAAGGTGTCTGAGAGATCAATTTTAACCGCTTTTTCCCTTAAAGTAGTCATCCATACGGGATTATTTAGCAAGGCGCGCTTGATGGCGACGAACTCCTGGCCCTCAAAGTAACCCGGGGTAGTCCAACCGGCGAGCCAAATCAGCCAGTCGGCTATCTCCGTCAGCTGCTCCTGCGCGGCGCAGAGTACCCGATCGAGCACCTGGGATACATCCTGGCTATAGACACAAGCGGGAAGCTTCTTGACCATAGCGAAATGGCCCTTCAGCTCGATATCGAAGCCAAGCACCATCAGCCAGGATTCCAGCAGCCTGATACTCGACAAGGCCCTTTCGTCCAAGCTTACCCGCACCGGCAACAACAAAGCGCGCCCGCCAAGGGCGCCTTCCTCGCGGATCCGTTCATGCCAGTAGAGGGGAAGCACGGCCCTGAAGTGGGAAGCAAGTAGGCCCTCACCATCGCTGAACAAACAGACGCCACCCGGCAGAGGCAGCAATTCGCTGTCGACCAGGCGCGATTCGGTTTGAACCTGAGCCTGGTCGAAATGCGTCGCCTGCGCTTCGCTGACCCCCTGGTAAAATGCATTGACCTGTTTGAACTGCTCGGTGGAAACCGGCTTACGTGCGGCGGCATCATAGCCGCCGGCATGGCCGCCGAGCGGACGCAGCTGTGATTTAGGATAATCGACGGGAGCCGCGGCAAATGCGGGCACTTGCGCAAACTCGCTTGACCGTGGTGCTTCGAATGCATGAACGGCATCCGGCAATCCGCTCGCGGAAGACGCCGGGGTATCCACCACCTGCTTGACCGCCTGCAGGATAAAATCGTGTACCAACCGCGCCTGATGGAAACGGACCTCATGCTTGGCCGGATGAACATTTACATCCACCTGGCGGGGATCGATATCCAGATACAGTACCAGGGCGGGCATCTCCTGCTCACCACAGACTTCTTCAAAGGCCTGACGAATGGCGTGCAGGATCAGCTTGTCGCGCATCATGCGCCCGTTGACATAGGTGTATTGCGGCTCTTTTGCCATGCCAAGCGGCAAGACCCACCCCTTCAGCTGCAGCCCTTGCCCGCCGGACACCAGATGAAGGGCATGTTCGCTAAACAGCTTACCGGCGACCTGGGCAACCCGTTGGATATGATTGGCCTCATCCGCTTGCGGACGATACTGACGCACCACCTTGCCGTTGTGGGTCAGGGTCAGTGCCACATCGAAACGACTTAGGGCAATGCGTTTTACCAGCTCGTCGATATGGCTGAACTCGGTCTTCTCGGTGCGTAAAAACTTGCGCCGCGCCGGCGTATTGAAAAAGAGATCCTTCACTTCGATGGTTGTACCGTCGGGATGAGCGGTCGGACGCACTTGCACCGCCATCTCTCTGCCCTCCGCAAAGGCCTGCCAGGCCTCGGCCTGAGCGGCGGGTTTTGAGCTTAAGGTCAGGCGAGATACGGAACTTATCGACGCCAGCGCTTCACCGCGAAACCCGAGGGAACAGATGTTTTCCAAATCATCCAGGGTTTTCAGTTTGCTGGTCGCATGACGAGACAACGCCAGGGCCAATTCGTCTTTCACTATACCGCTGCCGTTGTCGCGGATCCGAATGAGCTTATGACCGCCCCGCTCTATGTCGATCTGGATCCGGGTTGCCCCGGCATCCAGGCTGTTTTCCACCAGCTCCTTCACGACCGAGGCCGGGCGTTCTACCACTTCACCGGCGGCAATCTGGTTCGCCAGTCTCGCCGGCAGTATTTCTATCTTCATTAAGATCTCTTGAGGCCGAGGTGTCAGGTATTGGGAATGGTGAGCACCTGGCCGATATACAGGGTATTCGAGCTTAGCTTATTGGCGCTTTTCAAACGGTTCACGGAAATGCCGTAGCGGCTGGCAACCACGCTCAACGACTCGCCGGCGCTGACCTTATGTTCGCGCGGCTCAGAGGCCTTCATGCGTGCAAACAGGGAATCGTCGGGCGGGTTTTGCTTGAAATAGGTGCGGATCGAGTTAAATACGGCGCGCGCCAGTTTCTCCTGATGGCCGGCGGTTTTCAACAGGCGCTCTTCCTTGGGGTTGGAAATAAACCCGGTTTCAACCAGCATGGAGGGAATATCCGGCGATTTCAACACCGCCAGGCTCGCCGCCTGGGGCGATTTTTTATGCAGCTTGGCGACCTTTTTCAGTTCCCTGACCGCCTGCTCCGCCACGGTGAATCCGGTTTTCATGGAATGATCCATCGACATGTCCAACAGGGTCTGGGCCAGGTATTTCTCGTTTTCTGTGTCTTTTATCACATCCGCCGCCCCGCCGAGCAGTTCGGAGTGTTTCTCGGTGTCCTCGAGCCATTTAGCGGTTTCAGAATTGGCGCGTCTGAGCGACAGAATCCATACCGAGGCCCCGTTCGGCTGCGGACTGGTAAAGGCATCGGCGTGAATGGAAACCAGGAAGTCGGCCTTATGCTTGCGCGCTCTGGCGCTCCGGGTATTGAGGTTGACGAAATAGTCGCCACCTCGGATCAGCACCGCCTTCATACCCTTTTCAGCATTGATCATTTTTGCCAGCCGTTTGGCGATCGGCAGGGTCACGTCTTTTTCATAGCTGCCGTTGGGGCCGATGGAACCGGGGTCTTCACCGCCGTGACCGGCATCAACAGCGATCACTATATCGCGGTCGTTGGCTAGCGGCTTGTGCTTAACAACCTTAGTGGATTCTTCCGTTTTACCGTCTCGGGCATAAAGGTCGATCACCAGCCTGTCCTTGTAAGGACCGGTGGGTGCCAAAGCGAACACCACGGGTTTGGTGGGTTCGAGCAGGTCGAACACCACGCGGGTCGAGCTTTTGCTTTTCGAGGAGCTGTAACGGATCCGCTTCACCAATTGATGTTCATTGGTAATGCCCGGCAAGGAGGGAAATTTATCCGTGTCTTTTAAATCGACCACCAGGCGCAACGGATTTTCCAGCATAAAATAGCTGAAATCCGGTTTATCGCTGAGATCGAACACCACGCGAGTGCTCTCTGGCGAGGGCCAGACCCGCACTCCGTTGATCTTGTTTTGCGCCTGCACCATGAAGGAGGCGACAAACAAAATACTGCTTGCTATGTATCCCAGCGCTTTTTTTGCCAAGAAAAATCGTGAGCTATACATCATCCTCTAACTTTTCGACTATTTTTTCGCCACGTAGCGTGCGGCTTGTTATTGTTATGGTTCGCGCACTCCCGGCGTATTCGAGACTGATGTCGAGATCCGGTGACGGGATAAATCCCAGCCCCTTGCTCGGCCATTCGATCAAACACACCGCCTGAGTATCAAAATAATCCCGGATCCCCATAAACTCAAGTTCTTCGGGATCCGCTAAGCGGTATAAATCAAAATGATACACGTTTTTACCGCCCAGTTCATAGGGTTCGACCAGCGTATAGGTCGGACTCTTAACCTTACCTGTATGGCCCATTCCCTGTACTACGCCTCGGGTAAAGGTGGTTTTTCCCGCGCCCAAGTCACCATGCAGAAAGATCACGGCCCCTTCCGTCATCAAGGTGGCAAGGCGGTTGCCCGCGGCCACGGTCGCCGCTTCGTCGGCCAGTGACAAGGTGAAGGTTTTGCTCATAGTTACCCCAATAACCATCTGATAAATTTAAATAAGTCTCCGGCAACCAGGCCTACCTCCCCGTCCTCTGCGGCCTTTTGAGCCGCTGCGCCATGGAGGTAGACGGCAAGCCGAGCCGCCTCATAGGGAGCGAGTCCCTGTGCCAGCAAAGCGCCTATCATACCAGATAAAACATCCCCCATCCCAGCACTGGCCATGGCACCGCAACCGGATCGATTGATATTCAAGCTGACACCGTCAGACACCAAAGAGCCCGGTCCTTTCAGCACCCAGGTTGCGCCGTATTTTTTACCTAAAGCTGCGATAGATTGAAAGCGGTTCTGTTCAATTTCTTTCGCCCCGCGAGCCAAAAGCCGGGCGGCTTCTCCGCTATGAGGCGTCAGTACCGCATTGTCCAGTTTCCGGGGGGATTCCGCCAGCAGATTTAAACCATCCGCATCCATTACAACAGGGCGGGCACCGCGTTTGGCCAGCACCGCCGACCAAAGCGTACGCCCCCAGTCACCCTGTCCCAAGCCGGGTCCCAGTACGATCACGCTCGCCTTTTCAATTAAAGGTGCCAATTGCTCGGCGGAATTTACGCCATGCACCATCAATTCGTAACGCCCTGCCAATACCACAGAAACATTATCGGGATGGGTAGCGACACTGACCAACCCAGCTCCCGAGCGCAGGCAGGCCTCGGCCGCAAGGCGCGCGGCGCCGGCCATTGTGCTAGACCCGGCGACTACCAGCACATGCCCGTATTTATTTTTATATCCGGCATCGCTTCGGGTCGGCCGAAGAGCAAAATAAGCTTCACGGTCGGGGTATTCGGCCAACGGCTGAACCAAGGCGGCAAACGCCTTCTCGACGCCAAGACCGGCAAACCACAGTCTGCCGCAATGCGCCCTGGCCGAACCGCTGAGCAACCCTTGTTTTAGGGCAATAAAGGTTACCGTATGGTGAGCAATAAACGCCCCGTCGGCAACCTCCCCCGTCGTTGCATCGACACCGCTCGGCACATCGATACTGACCCTTATTAAAGACGCACGGTTCAACGGCGTAAACACCTGGCGGTAATGTTCGGGCAGTGCGCCGCGAAATCCGGTGCCGAGCACGGCATCCACGACCACATCGAAACCTGAATCCGGTAACACATCGGCCACTCGTCCCCCGACCGCACGGTAATCTCGGTATGCCATACCCGCATCCCCGACCAGTTTTTCAGGGTCATCCAAGGGAAGTACGCAGACTTGCCAGCCCAACGCTTTTAAACGCGTAGCGGCAATAAAGCCGTCACCGCCGTTATTACCCTTACCCGTCAGCACCAGCGCAGAGGAGCAGCCTCTGCATTCATTCGCCACCAGCTCGGCGACGGCACTACCGGCCGACGTCATTAACTGGCTCAGGGTCAAACCGCTGTCCGAGGCCGCCTGCCCTTCATATTGCTTGACCTGCTGGGCGCTGTAGGCGAGCTGTGGTAAATTAGCCGTGTATTGTTTTTGCATAGATGTCCGTTACGTGAGCGCTGCCAACATAGATTATCCTGAACTAGCCAGACAAATTAAGCAATGGGGCGTGGAACTCGGTTTCAGCGAGGTCGCGATTTGCGACATCGACCTGAGCCAGCACGAGGCCCAGTTGCAGCGTTGGCTGGATCTCGGCTATCACGGCGAAATGGACTATATGGCAAGCCATGGCATGAAACGCGCCCGTCCTGCCGAACTGGTGCCGGGCACCAAACGAGTGATCGTGGTCAAGATGAACTACCTGCCGCCGGATGCCGCTTTCGCCCGCAACCTGAAAAAACCGCAGCAAGCCTATATCAGCCGCTATGCCCTCGGCCGTGACTACCATAAGCTGATGCGTAGTCGGCTCAAGCAACTCGGGCAGAAGATAGAAGGTTTGACGGGGTCACTCGGTTATCGTCCCTTCGTTGACTCGGCCCCCGTTCTGGAGCGTCAGCTGGCGGAACAGGCCGGGCTTGGTTGGCGCGGTAAAAACAGCCTGCTTATCAATAAACAGCAGGGTTCCTGGTTTTTCTTGGGTGAGTTGTTTGTCGATCTCCCGCTCCCCGTGGATGCCCCCAAGCAGGAGGAAGGATGCGGTAACTGCGTGGCCTGCCTCACCATCTGCCCCACGGGCGCGATCGTCGAGCCCTATGTGGTAGATGCCCGCAAGTGCATTTCTTACCTGACCATCGAACTCAAGGGAAGTATTCCTGAGCAATACCGCCCCCTGCTGGGAAACCGTATTTACGGCTGTGACGACTGTCAGTTGATCTGCCCATGGAACCGCTATGCTCAACTAACCGATGAGCGCGATTTTCACCCACGTAAACAGCTCAAGGATCAGGAATTGTTAGCGCTTTTTGCCTGGGACGAAGAGACCTTTTTGCGCAACACGGAAGGCAGTCCCATCCGGCGGATAGGCTATCTGCGCTGGCAACGCAATATCGCCGTCGCGCTCGGCAATGCCCCCTTGTCGCACGACATCATCAGCGCACTCGAAGCCAAGTTAGCGGACAGCGATGCCATGGTGGCGGAGCATATCCACTGGGCCCTTGCACAACATGCCGAAAAGGCCGAGCGGGCCCATTCGAGTACGGGAAAAACCCGCCGCCTAATCAAGGCTATCGAAAAAGGCCTGCCACGGGATGCCTGACATCACGCCTTCTGCAACCTGGCCAATTCTTCCGAAATTTCATTAAAGGCCTGTTCCACACTCTGCAGGGCATCTTCCCGGGCGACGGATTTTTGGATCGTTTCATCCACCTTACGATAGATAAACAGCTCCTGATCTTCATCCAGCCCCATGGTCGGAATGCGCATTTCAAACTCTTCCTGCAATGCCTTGAAGATTGCCTCGTTTTCCCTGCGATTTTGATTAAGCAAATCCATCAGCGCCTTTGCCTTGTGCTCTATCAGGGCGGTGGCATCACTCAGGGCCCGACGTTGGCGCTCCAAGCTTGACTGGGTAATGATGGCCTTGAGCTGCTGTTCCGTCACGCTGATCAAAAAGCAGATATGATCGCGAAAACGCCCCAGCTTTTCCTGGTCTTCCTCGGGCATATTCAACACCAACAGGCTGACCAGATCGTAGTTGACGAGGATACGCTGGGAAAACTCATGAAGCCTGCCGCGGCTTTTCAGTAATTCGAACAGCTCAATGACAATGGGCGAACAACTCCCTGCCGTGGAAAAATGCAAACGCTCTGCCGGTAGCCGGAACTCCACATTGGCCTGGAGACCGAAGCCTTGCAGGCTATGCAACAAAGTGCGCCCAAGCACATTGGGATCCCAAATCGCGCCTATCTGTTCGACATAGTTGACCACCTGCCCCATTTCGCTGCTGTTGGCCATCGCATTGAACGCGGTTGCCGTTGCCTCATCGAGCTGCTCCTGCAAGGTTTCCTTGTCAATCATGAATTGATTCAGGTTAACCAACTTAGCCCGCAACTCATCATGTCCGAACGGCTTTACAATGTAATCTTCGGCCCCGGCCGCATAACCTTCCATGCGCTCTTCGACGGTTCCCCTGGCCGACACAAACATCACGACGATATCTTTTGTCGCCGGATTACTTTTCAGCTGCTGACAAACCTCATACCCGCTCATGTCGGGCATGGAAACATCAAGCAGGATAAGCTCAGGGGCAAACGTTTCTACAACCGCCAGGCACTCGGGACCACTCGATACCGTTTTCAGTTCAAACGGCAAATCCTCCAAGATCTCACTGATGATCTCCAGGTTGTATTCCTCATCATCCACTGCCAGTATTTTCTTTAATGCCATAATCTTCCTCATTTATGAGCTGGGGCTTGTTGTGTTGTTTCACCCGCGGGTTGCAAGGGAAGCTCCACCGTCAGTATGGTTCCTCCGGTCGGGTTCTCGGACGCATAAATTTTTCCGCCGTGCAGGTTTACGAACTCCCGGCAAATAGCCAGCCCAAGTCCTGTACCTCCCGCCCCCCGGTTGGTAAGACTGCTTTGGGCAAATTTTTCAAATACCAGTTCACGTTCTGCCTGGGGGATCCCCACGCCGTTGTCTATCACCCTGATAATGACCTTATCGCCGCTTCGCGCAGCGAGAATAAATACCTCGCTGTTGGGGTGACTGAATTTCAGGGCGTTGCCTATCAGGTTACGCATTATCTGGCTGATCTTGTCACCGTCACAGGTGAGAACGATTTCATCATCCGGTGACTCGTAGTGAACCTTGATATTTTTCTCGATGGCGGTGCCGGCCGTATCCTCTATGCCGTGGCTGATCAGGGCATTGAGATGATGCTCTTTAGGTTCGAAGGCAAACTTGCCGACATCCAGTTTAGACAGGTCCAGCAGATCGTTGAGCAAACTCAAAAGTCGCTGACCGCTTGCTTCGATACGGGAGAAATACTTTTCCAACTTGTCTGTTGGTGATTCCCCGCCGGCCAGCTTGTCCAGACCGAAGCGGGCAAAACTCAGAATGGAATGCATGGGTGTACGAAGTTCATGTGACATGTTCGCCAAAAACTCCGATTTGCTTTTATTGGCGGCCTCTGCCAGGTTTTTTGCTGTTTCCAGTTCCTGCGTTCTCTCCCGCACCTTAACCTCAAGCAGTTCTTTCGCTTCCTCCAGCATGAGCTGCTTTTCTTTCAAGGAGCGTACATTTTTGAAGATGGCCGCACAGGCGGTCGTGCCGTGATAATCGACTTCACTAAAAGACGCCACCAGCGGAATCGACACACCGGCTGCATTGATCACCTGCAACTCAATGCTTTGGCTTTCGACGGACATGCCTTCACAACAAACCCGGCGAATCGTATCGGCGGCCTCCTTTCCGATAAGGTCGAAAAACCCCCGCCCGGATAGCTCATCATTGTTAAGTTTAAACAATGCCTTGCATGCATCGTTTGCCTCAATAATGGCACCATCCGGTTTGAAGAGCATGATCCCCGCTGAGGTATTCTTATAGATCACTCGCAACAGACTGTCTTTTTCAATCAAGGCATCTATGGTGTCCTGCAGCCTTTCCACCAGGCGTTGGTTATTACGCTCCAGCAACTCGTTTTGCCATAATTTATGAATGGCTTTTAACAAGCTGGAATCATCGACCGGACTTTCCAGTAGGTCATCGACGCCACACCGAATGGCTTCGCGCAAATCGGGCATTTTCCCTACCCGGCTCATCAAAATACAGCGGGCGCGAGGATGCAAAGCCTTGACCCTCTTATATACCTCTACTCCGTTAGTCTGTGGCAACACAAAATCGCACAGCAATATATCGATAGGCTCCTGTTTAACGACCTCCAGTGCATGCTCTGCATCACTGGAGTACAAGGTTTGGATATGGGCAGATTTAAGTATCTTGGTTATCTTAGGGTCGATTTGACCAGCCTGCAGCAGCAATAACTTGGGAAGTAAAAGAGGAGAGCCCGTATCCAGTTCCAGGCTGTTTTCCAAAAGAAGGCGTATTTCCTTGTTCTCAAAAAACGGATAAATGGTTTGCGCATGAGGACAAATTTTATGTAGCCGCGAAAAGGCATTTAACATTTCGCCCTGTTCAGCCTTAGGTGCCAACAGGATGATGCCATTGTTGTTTATCCTGGTTAACAGCTGGTCGACCAAAACCAGGGGCACACCGTAGGAAATAGCGACCAGATCATAGCCTGAGAGCTCCTTTTCTTCCGACAACTGGCTGAAATGCACCAGGGTTACACGGCACCCCATCAGTTCCAGAAGCACTTTGATGCGCATGGCCAGCACGCTGGAACTATCTATTATCAGTATCTTTTTTATGGCCCTGCTCCATTTGATGTCGTCTTTCTTTACACCTTAAAAGCGTAGCTTGTTTTTCTCGTTCGGTCATAGTGTGCCAGGCGAGAATTTCGTCGAGGGTTCGGCAACAGCCGACACAGACGTCATCCTGATTTAAACAGCAGTTACGGCAACAGGGGGATGATATGTTGGCTTCATCAGCCATGCTGACTCAGTCTCTTTTTTATTTCAATGCTCATTTAGTTTAGACATTAGTGAAAAAGAAAAAAGACAGAAAATAAAATGGGTGAAAATACGGACAATAAAATTTAACAGGAAGAGGATGGGAAATAGGGAGTTTGGAGCGGCACACGAGGTTCGAACTCGTGACCTCAACCTTGGCAAGGTTGCGCTCTACCAGCTGAGCTAGTGCCGCTTCATAGTTCGCCCATTTTTTCGGCCGATGGAGCGCAAAAGGTTGCGTCT
>JBNKEN010000432.1:0-5758 GCA_050288805.1 Pseudoalteromonas sp. | reverse complement strand
TCCCTGACATACACGGGCGTGCCACCGCCGGTATTGAGCAGCGTATTTTCGATGGATTCGATGGACGGATAACGGCCGCTGGTCATGACACTGAAACGTTTGCTGTCGACGTTGACATGACCGGCCGAGATGTTGCGCGCTTCGCCCTTCAGGGCTGCGAGCAGGGAATCAACGGACAGGCCCAAATGTTTAATTTTTTCCAGATCAGGCGTGATCTGGACTTCCTGGTCGGGAATCGCCCAGATATCGGCCCGCTTGACCCCGCTGACCCGTTCCAGCCGCTTTTCCAGCCGCTCGCTGTATAACCTGAGCTGACGATAGGAAGCGGTCTTGGAACTGAGCGCAACCTGGATGATATTGACGTCGCTCGGCGACAGCTTTTTCACCTCAAGCTGCTGCAACGACGGCGGTAACACCCTGCGAATACTGTTGACCGCCGCGACCAGTTCATCGTACTTGTCGTTGGGATCTGCGCCGTAATTGAACTCGACCCTGAGGGTGACCAGGCCATCCGTTATTTCCGTGCGAATTTCCTTTAACTCGTCGATCTCGTTGATCACTTCTTCGAGCGGATCGGCCACCATTTGCTCCATATCCAACGGGCTGGTTCCAGGCATAACGGCAACCAGATAGTTGATCGGAAAGGAAAGTTGCGGATCTTCCGAACGGGGCATCGTCAAAAACGAGATGATCCCCATCAGCGTCGCCGTGATAATAATGATCAGGGTAAAACGGAAGTTGTCTATGGCGCGTCCGACCAGTTTCATATAAAAATCCCGGCTTAAAGTTGGCTGTAGGTAACCGAGTCACCCGGTTTGAGGTATTCGGCCCCGGTAGTAACGACATGGGTCAGGCGTTCGAGGGGGGCTTCGGTGGCGATTTCATCGCCGTCGATAAAGCTGACCCCGACGCTGACCTTTTCCACCTTGTTGAGGCTTTCGTTAAAGGCAAAGAAGACCGCCTGATCCTTGTCTGTGGAGATCAGCGATTCAACCGGAATAAAGCTGTAGGGGTGCGGGCTTTTCGGCCTGATATCAATGCTGGCCAGGTAGCCGGCGCGAAACGTCGGCAACATATTGTCGAGTTTGATCTCGACTGGAAACCGGCCGGTCTGCGGATTTGCCTGGGCAGAAATTTCACTGATCACCCCGCGGAACGTCTGTCCGGGGTAAGCGCTCAGCGACACGGTCGCCTGATCGCCCAGCGCCAGATTGACGACGTCGGTGTCGATCAGTTCCGCGTTAACCAGCCAGCCATACGTTCCCGCACTGATGACAAACGCGGTTTCGTTGGCCCTGACCAGTTCCTGCGGTTCGACCTGCCGTTTTATCACCTCCCCTTCTATCGGGGCGGTAATGGTTGCAAGGCGATGGGCAAACTTGGTGTCCTCCAGCTGCGAGGCGGCGGCATCCAGATCGGCCTTGCTGCCCTGATAACGGGACAGAGACAACAGCCCCTGTTTATAGAGGTTGGTGTCGCGCTGCCATTCACTGCGGGCAAATTCGTAGTTGGACTGCGCCTTTTGCATCCGCGCATTGATCTCCCGATCGTCCAACGTCGCCAGCAGTTGCCCTTTTTTGACCTTGTCTCCCTCATTCACCAACACCCGGTCGATCAAACCGCCGGTACTGAAAGACAGGCGCAGGGATGTTTTTCGTGCCAACTGGCCGGTGACATGAATCGGGGCGCGATAAAAATCGCGTTTAATAGCCCGAACCCCGACCTGGTTTTCGGTCTCTGTCGACGCTGCGGCGGCCGCCAGCGGCTGCGCCACGCTAATGAGCAATATCGTTGTCCAGCAGGGAAGTATTTTCATGTCGCGTTCACTCGCAAGTTGTGATGTCTGGCGCCGGACACCCCGGCGCCCCATCCGGCATTACAGTGCCGGCTCTCCTTTGGCCCGTTTGCCCAGGTTCATCACCTGGTACCTGACCTTTTTGCCGCAGATGGCTGCCGCGGCCTCTACGCCGCCGGTCATCGCGCCGAAAATGCCGTGCCCGGTGCGGGTTGACGCACCGCACAGGTAAAGGCCTTTAACCTCGGTTTTTTCACTCGGACGACGGTGTAAGAACTGTTCCGGCGTGAAGGCGATGCCGTAGGAGGTGCCGCCGGACGAACCGATAAACCGGGTGACGGAAAACGGCGTCGACACATCCTGATAAACGATGTGCTCCGACAATCCGGGGATCACGGATTCCGCGGCTTTGATAAGCTGTTTGGCATACCAGGCCTTCTTCTCCTGATATACGGGATTGTCGCGGTAGGAACCGTTCTCAACCTCTTCCTCGGTCAGTCCCCATGCCTCGGGCGAGCTCGGCACCACGGACATCAGCTGCAGGTTATAAATACCTTCCGGCGCCAGATTCGGATTGTCCGGGTCCTTCAGCGTTGCGTTGCCGATAAACACGTGGGGTTCGGTCGGAAATTCCTCGTTGAAGATATCTGAGTACGCCTTTTCATAGTCGTAGCTGGGATAAATCCGGTAGTTGGTGTTCTTATGCCCGAGGGCGCGCATGTCCATATCTATGCCGAGGTACACTATCCCCATCGCCGGGGACATTTCATAGGCAGCCGTTTTGCTGAGCGTTTTTTTCGACAAATGCTCGGGACCGACCAGCTCCAAAAGCGTCTTTTTCAGATCAGAATTGGCGATAACGTAGTCAGCGGTCACGGTGCGCTTACCGAGCTTTTTGTTTTCAAATTCAACGCCGCGAACGCGTCCGTTTTCAACCAGGATCTTGGTTACCTTGCTGCGCAGCAATATTTTGCCGCCATGGCGTTCGACCGACTCACCAAGTTTGTCCGAGAAAACCTGCCCGCCGCCCGAAGGATAAAATGACCCTTGCAGAAAGTGGTTCGTCACCCCGGCATGGCCTGCCATCGACGCGCGACTCGGCGGCTGGTGATATACGCCCAGTTGCCCGGTCAGGATGGCCCTCAGCTTGGGATCCCGGGTACAGGTGTCGAGAAATTCCTCCACTGTAGCATTGGCATAGCGCGCCAAAAGCAGGGAGCGCGGCAACACCCACAACGCCGAAATCGGGTTCGCATGTATCCCCATGAAATCCCATACCTGCTGCAGGTATTTGAAATAACGGTTGATCCCTTTAGTTTCGTTGGGAAATTCCGCTAGCAGTTTGTCCTTGAAACGATCGAAACCGCGCGGGATACCGAAGGTAAAATCCGGGAAGCACAGGGTGTCGAATCCTTCCGGGTCCTGTTCGAGAAAGTTGATCGCATCATAGTCGATACCCGCCCCTTTCAGGATCCTCGGGATCAGGCCGTGCTCGCCGCAATCGCCGATATAATGCAGGCCCACGTCAAATTCATAGGCCTTGCCCTTGCGGTGAAACACGGTTGCACAGCCGCCCAAGGCATAGTGCATATCCAAAACAAGGACGCTTTTTCCCCGCGTGGCCAGGGTTGCCGCTGCGGTCAGCCCTCCGATCCCGGCGCCGACGACGACGACATCAAAATGATCTTGATCCAGTTCCCGCATCCGATCTGCAGTTGTATTACTC
Source organism: Pseudoalteromonas sp. (assembly GCA_050288805.1). Classification (GTDB taxonomy): domain Bacteria; phylum Pseudomonadota; class Gammaproteobacteria; order Enterobacterales; family Alteromonadaceae; genus Pseudoalteromonas. The sequence goes on along the minus strand of JBNKEN010000432.1, from coordinate 2,237 downwards.
ATGATAGGTTTTCCGTTTGTACTGATTGATAACGTGCTGTCAGGTAATGAGCAGACTCATTTTGTCTTTGATGCCGCTGAATTTTTCGTGGTCGTCCAACGGAGAGACAGATTCCAGGATGGTCGGCCAACGCTTTGCCAGATCCGCATTGATCTGCACGAAATGAATGTCTTTTTCGTCGAGTTCACTTTCAGCGAAGATAGCCTCTTCCGGGCATTCCGGTACGCACAGGCCACAATCGACGCATTCATCCGGATCGATCACCAGGAAGTTGCTTCCCTCACGAAACGCATCTGCGGGGCAGATATCCACACACTCCGTATGCTTGCACTGGATACAGTTGTTAGTTACTACATAAGCCATATCTAAACCTTGATTCCTTTATGAGATTAAAAATAACGGTCGACCAACACCCGCGCCGACAGCATGGTGCCGATGAAGCCGGCACCGGGAAACGTCCAGGCGCCGACCTGGTAAAGCCCCTCAACCGGGTACTTTTGCGGGAAACGGCGGAACAGGCCCGACTGCCCTATGCTCTGCTCGAATCCGTAGATAGCGCCATGGGGGTTATGGGTGAATTTGGTCATGGTTCTTGGCGAACCGGCCTCGCACACTTCGATGTGATCCTTAAGGTTCGGGATCACTTGCGCCGCCTTATCGATAAGCGAATCGGTGAGCGCCTGTTTTTTGGCTCGGTATTCGGTTTTACTCAGGCTGTGCCAGTTTTCGGCGCCGATTAGGGTGAACAGTCCCAGGGTCGATTTGCCCTCGCTGACCAGGGTTTCATCCACATTGGAAAAGTAGTTGATAGACCAACCCGTTTTATCGTCAAAAACCCGGCCCTCCTGCAAATGCGTGTATTGCTCGCATTGGCTCAACTGGGGCGCGAAAAAGCGTATGTATTCGTCTTCTTTCACGCCGAGTTCTTGAAGGCTGCAATCCAGTCCGAGATAAACCTGGAAGCCGGAAATAGAGGGCTTGAGTTCGGCCAGCTTAGCGTGGAACCGCTTGGGAAAAGAGTCTTTCCCCGTCAACCCGACGACGGCGTGGGGACTGACGTTTGACACCACTTTGGACGCCTTAACAAAGCCGGTCTTTTTCGAATCGATCCCCTCGACCCGGCCGCCCGGTGTGACGCAGATGCGACTGACGGGCGAGGACAGAACGACATCGCCGCCGTTTTCCTTGATCACGTCCACCAGCGCATTGGACAACATTTGCGAGCCGCCCTTGACCGAATAACCGCCGTTGCGCAGATAGTCGATAAAGGGATAGGAAAAATAGCCGAATGCCAGACGCTTCGGGGGTAAACCGTAATAGCTCCACTGCGCGGTCAATGCGGCCTTTAAACGCTCGTTCTGGGTAAAGCGGGACAGAAAGGCGTCCACCGTATCATGCTCGTACTTTAAAATACGGTGATAGAAAAACGGTGTGGCGAGAATGCGCAGCCAAAAAGGTTTGTTGGAATACAGGAACCCGGCCATATTCTTGTAGTTTTTCTCCGCTTCATTAAACAACCGGATGATGTTGTCTTTTTCTTCGGGGAAATAGCTGAACAACTGTTGCAGGTAACCGTCCAGGTCGCCGTGCCTGACCTTGATATCAAGGTCACCACATTGGTATCGGTACAGCGTTTCATGGCCGAGAAACTCGACCTTATCCGCCACCCCGCAATCTTCGATAACCTTATAAGAGTCGGCACCCGGCGTGACGCCGTCGAAGGAGTGCAGCGAGACATCAAATTCAAAGTCTTTGCGTCTGAAATTGGTGGCGTAGCCGCCGGGCACATTGTGTCTGTCGACGACCAGCACCTTGATACCCTTTTGCGCCATCAGGCTGGCTGCCGAAAGACTGCCCAGGCCGGCGCCGACGAAAACAACGTCATATTCCGCACCCGGTGCGGATGAAACATGATTGACTGACATGATAAAACTTCTCTGCTTACGCGCTTAAACCACCGTCGATCACTAAGGTCTGCCCGGTAATGTAATCGGCCTTGTCAGACACGAGAAAATTCACCAGGGCCGCAACTTCGTCGACTTGCCCCATGCGTTTGAGCGGTATGCCCTGATTTATTTTCTTTTTCGCCGCTTCGGCGATTTGATCAACCATTTCGGTGGCGATAAATCCCGGCGCAACCGCATTGACCGTGATATTAAATCGCGCGACCTCCAGCGCCAGCGACTTGGTGACCCCGATCATCGCGGCTTTGGTGGCGGCATAGCCGACCTGTCCCT